>RFMX01000296.1 GCA_009927495.1 Betaproteobacteria bacterium | reverse complement strand
TCAAGCCCTTGATGCAATTATCAAGGGCTTTTTCATTTGTTTAATCCAAACTTTCAAGTGGGCTGAAATTGAGCTCTACCTTGGCGCCACTGGGGTCTTCGCAAAAAATCTGCCATGGCCCATTGGGTCGGTGCTGTAATTTATAGGGATAGCCTGATAAATCGAAGACCGATTTAACGGCCTTTATATCTTTTGCAGTGAAAGCCATGTGGTCAATAACGCCAGCAGGCGGGTTGGGAACAGGACGCTCAAAGTACAAATGAAGCACAGCTGTGTCTCCAGCATAAAGCCAAGCACCAGGAAAACCCAAATCTGGGCGTGGTCCAACTTTCAAACCAATAATGCGCTCATAAAAGTCCAAAGTAGCTACTGGATCTTTGGCGATAGCAGTGAAGTGGTTCATGCCAAGAATCATGTCAATGAACTCCTCAGGTTGAAGCAATGAATGTGTTTTCAATTGCGCCGAGTTGCGCAATTTCAATGCGAACTTTGTCGCCATGCTTTAAATATTGAGGAGGATTTAAACCCATTCCCACACCTGCTGGCGTTCCAGTGGCAATCAAGTCGCCAGGGTACAAAGTAATTCCACGAGAACACGTTTCAATCAATGTGGGTATATCAAAAATCATATTTGCCGCATTTCCATCTTGCCGCAGTTCACCATTCACCCAGCATTTCACATGTGCATTCAAACCATCAAATGCATCAGCGGTGACAATCCAAGGGCCCATGGGGCAAAAAGTGTCAAACGATTTACCCAGGTCCCATTGCTGGTGCCGCATTTGCACATCTCGTGCAGTCACATCATTCACCACGGTAAAGCCATACACATACGACATAGCGTCAGCCTTGGAAATATTTTTCCCCTGCATACCAATGACCACCAGCAATTCAGCTTCGTAATCAATTTGCTGGGAAACCTTCAAAGGCAAATACACATCGTCATAAGGTCCTGTGACACATTCTGGAACTTTGGTGAAAACGATAGGCCATGCATTGGGGTCGGTATTGTTATCTTTGAAAACGGTTGTTGAAAGCTCTTTTGCATGGGCATGGTAGTTTCTTCCAACACAAAAAATATTTCGCATAGGGCGTGGAATTGGCGCCTCTAGCCTCACATCGCTCAAAGCTATTGAATCAGAACTGATTCCAGGAAAGGGTTTACCGCTGGCTTTTCGATCAACCAATGCCAGAATACCTTGCTCATTTTCATGGTTGTTTAAATCAAGTGTTTGGACACTTAAACCATCATCACTTAATAGACCAACACGTCGGCTACCTTTGTAAACAAATGTGGCTAACTTCATGTTTTTCCTTTCAGAGATTGCGTACGCTTAACTTTGCCTGGCTGTGAGTTTATGCGGGCAAAGGCTTCAATTTGCGCCGCTTCCACCAATGCTTTTGCCATCCACAGCACTGTTGTTTCTACCTGCTTGCTCGTTTCTCCCCATATATCTTTCAGAACAATATAGGACTCAATGCCATAGACAACAGACAAAGCTTTGTGCAATTGCAAATAAATATCCTGTGGCAGTTGGGTCTTGAAAGGCTCCATCGCATGCGCCAATATTTGAATTCTGTAGCCGCGTCTGAATGAAGGTTCTTTCAATTGACCCGCTAAGGCCAAGGCACGCTGTTCTAACGAAAGTTGAACAGCGGTTCGAAATGACGTTTCATTTTTAGTTAACCGCGGCAGACTGCGCTTAAACAAATCCAGCACTCTGTCTATGCCATCTAAATGATCTGAAGCAAAAGTACGCATAGGTCCCAATGAAACCCCTACCACCGCCGTCAGCATCGCTGCTCTACTAGGGAAACAACGGTAAGCCGTTGCTCTAGAAACGCCGGCAAACAATGCAACCTCGGAGACCGAGGGCGCAGTTCCAGTTAATTCAATCTTCTGTCGAGCAATATCCAGTAGCTGATTAAAGGTAGATTGCTTGACCCCCGATGGGGCTAGTGGTTTATCCGGAGTTGGGGGTGGGATTTTTCTTGCCATCAGGGTAAATCAGGATGAAAAAGTCGTTGCAATCACTTTCACATAAGACCGTCAAGCTTTAGGATGAGCCGAATAAATGAGACGGGCGTCTCATTTGATTTGCAACAGTTTATAGGCATATCCTCAAAGTTTGGCGTCTGGAGTCTGCAAAATGTTGAAAAAATTTCTCGCCTTCCTGCAGGTAAATGGATGAGTTTTTACCTGATGGACCATGTAGCTGTGGAAGAAAGCGGCACGGGTTCGCCGGTGGTGTGCGTGCATGGTTTGGGTGGAAGCTCCAACACATGGTCTGCCATGCACCCCAGTCTTGACGCTCACCGATTGATACGCATTGATCTGCCGGGCAGTGGTCGCTCAAAGCTACCCACAGAAGAGTTGAGCATGACTCTGTTGGTGCAGTGCCTGCAAACCATCTGCAAAAGGTTGGGTATTACTGATGCACAGTGGCTAGGACATTCCATGGGAACCATTGTGCTTCAGCACTTAGCTGTTGCAGAGCCTTCACTGGTTAAGAGCATGGTGTTGTTTGGTCCTTTGGCAGAGCCCCCTGAGGCTGCTCGCGAAAACATACGCAACCGGGCTGAAAAAATTCGAAATACAGGTATGCAAGGTCTACAAGAAGTGACAGAGTCTTTGTTAACTACCGCAGTTTCTGAGCACACGAAAAGAAACAACCCCAGTGCGTATGCCTATGTCCGTGAAAGTCTGATGCGACAGTCACCGCTTGGATATGCAGCCACTTGCGACGTATTGTCACAAGCACGCAGTGCAGATGTTGAACGCATCGCTTCGCCGGTGTTGCTGGTCACGGGTGAGGAAGACAAAGTCTCGCCACCAGAAGCTGTTCGTGCCTTGGCACGTCGCATGGGATCTGCCAAATCGGTAGTTCTGACTCGTTGTGGCCATTGGACTCCCATTGAGAAACCCCATGAATGCGCCCGTGAAGCACGTGCATTTTTAAAACGACACGCTTGAAGGAAGAGACATGAGCCAAGTGCTGTTTACCAATGTTAATGTTTTTGATGCAACAGGGGATATGCCTTACCCCGGCGAAGTGCTGGTTGAAGGCAACAAAATTATTCGGGTCACCCGAACGCATCAAGGTATGCGGAACATGCCTTTAGCAGGTCAAACTGTCATAGATGGTGCTGGGTGCTTTTTGATGCCAGGGATGGTTGAAGCCCATACACATTTTTCTTGGAATAACCAGCCAAGCCTAGACGCCATACAACGCATGCCACCTGAGGAACATATTTTGTGGTGTGCAGAAGTGGCCAAGCTTTACCTCGACATGGGTTGGACTTCTTGCGTCGGCGCAGCAGCGGCCAAGCCAAGACTGGATATTGTGATTCGCAATGCCATCAACGACGGCACCATCATTGGTCCACGCTACACAGCACCCAGCCAGGAAATCACCGTTCCAGGTGGCTTAGGAGACAGCACCCAACCACACCTACCGCAACAAGAGTTTTCATTTGGCGCAGTCGTGAGCGGCAACGATGAAATGCGTCGCTGTGTTCGCATGTTCTGCAAATACGGCGTTGACACTTTAAAAATCAATCTATCGGGTGAATCCATCACTGGCATGTCCAGTGAGCAAAGCCAATTCACTGAAGAAGAAATCACCACCTGTGTACAAGAAGCCAAAAGTTGGGGTAAGTGGGTTGCGGCCCACGCACGTTCAACTTGGTCTGTTAAACAATGCGTCAAGCAAGGTATCAATGTCATTTACCACGCTAGTTTTTTAGACAACGAAGCACTGGATTTGCTCGATCAGCATCGCAACGCGCATTTCATTGCACCTGGGCTGGCATGGTTGATCAACACCTGCCACAACGCCAAAGAATATGGCCTAACGCCTGATGTTGTTCAAAAAATGGGTTACTACAAAGAGCTTGATGCAGCCATTGAATCCATGCGTGCGTTGCACAAACGCGGCGTGCGCATCATGCCTGGGGGTGACTATGGTTTTGCATGGACACCGCACGGTACTAACGCAAAAGACCTCGAATATTTCACCAAGCACATAGGCATGTCCAACCTTGAAGCCTTGCTCAGTGCGACTGCTTGGGGAGCACCCATGATGCGCAGTGCTGCGCCCTTAGGACAGCTTCGAGAAGGGTATTTGGCTGATATTTTGTTGGTGGATGGTGATCCGATGGTTGACATCACTGTGCTGCAAGACAAGTCGCGCATTCTTGCCGTCATGAAAGATGGCAAATTCCATCGCGAACCACCATCAATCAATAGCCGGGGAGCCCCTACTCGTCAGTCACCGCCCACCCGTTGGGCCGCATAAGCTCTAAAGAGGAGACAGCCATGACAGCCACTCTATTTACCAATGTTCGCATTCTTGATGGATCGGGTGCCGCGCCTTATCCAGGCAGTGTGTTGGTGGAGGGAAAACGCATCAAGCACATTAGCAAATCGGCGGCGCCCATGTCAGCAGGAGACGCTATGCAAGTCGATGCGGCAGGCGCGACACTCATGCCTGGGATGTGCGAAGCTCATACCCATTTCTCTTGGAACAACGCTGCCAATTTGGCTGGCATTCAAACCATGCCCTTGGAAGAGCATGTGCTTTGGAGTGCCAAGGTTGCCAAAATCTATTTAGAAGCGGGTTGGACCTCTTGCGTCGGTGCCGCCTGCGCCAAGCCACGTTTGGATGTGGTCATTCGCAACGCTATCAACAGCGGGCAAATTCCAGGTCCTCGCTATTTAGCGGCAAGCCAAGAAATCACCGTGCTTGGCGCTTTGGGCGACGAAACCCTGCCTCACCTGCCCTTTCCCGAATTCAGCTTTGGTGCCAATGTCAGCGGTGCAGAGGACATGCGCAAATGTGTTCGCATGTTTTTGAAGTATGGGGTCGACTCCATCAAACTGAATTTATCCGGTGACAACTTCACCCCCGACTCCCCTGCCGAAACCCATTGGATGACGGATGCTGAAGTGGGAGCAGCGATGGAAGAAGTGCGCATGAGAGGAAAACGTGCTGCCGCGCATGCACGCTCTGGCCCTTCAGTTCAACAAGCCTTGCGCCATGGCATTGACATCATTTACCACGCTAGCTTTTGTGATGAAAAAACGCTAGACATGCTCGAAGCCGCCAAAGACCGCGTGTTTGTGGTGCCAGGCATTGGCATTATTCACGCATTGCTCAATGAAGCCTCTGAATGGGGCGTCACCCGAGCCAAAGCGGAGAGCATGGGGTATGGCATCGAATGGGAAGTTGCATTGAAATCTTTGTCTGCCATGCATAAACGTGGCGTTCGTGTCATGCCAGGCGGTGACTATGGTTTTGCATTCACGCCCCACGGTCAAAATGCACGTGACCTAGAGTTCTTTGTGCGCTACCTTGGTTTCACGCCCATGGAAGCGATCCGCTCATGTACGTTGTATGGCGGCCAAATCATGATGAAGCCCAATGAACTGGGTTTGATCAAAGAAGGTTATTTGGCTGATCTGTTATTGGTTGATGGCGACCCGCTGACCAACTTAGCAATTTTGCGAGAGCCATCGCGTATGTTGGCTGTCATGAAGGACGGTGTGTTTGCCAAACACCCACCCACCAGCCGTCAACGTGCATGGGAGCGAGCTGCATGAGCCGTGGGCGATTAGCTTTTTGGTGGTTGCTGGTCTTTCCATTGGCGTTGCTTGCGCTTTGGGGCTTGTTTGACGACGCCGTGCTTTTTCTCAAGACATTCCTCAACGGATTGACTTTGGCGTCGCTCTATTTCATTGTGGCCAGTGGCTTTACTTTGGTCTTTGGCTTGATGCGAAATGTCAACCTTGCACACGGCTCTTTGTTTTTGGTCGGCGCGTATGTGGGCTGGATTGTGGGTGACCTCACAGGCTCTTGGTTGTTAGCCGTTTTGGCGGGGTTTGTTTCATCTGGCGTGCTTGGCGTGGTCATTCAGATCGTGGTTTTCAGGCGTATGCAAGGTGAAGACCTCAGGCAAACATTGGTAACGATAGGCCTGTCCATCGTCTTAGCTGATTTGATGCTTTGGTACTTTGGCGGGGAAATTTATACCTTTGACCCACCCGCTTGGATTTACGGAACGATGAGTCTGCCCATCATCGAAAAATTCCCCACCTACCGTATCGTTGTATTGCTCATAGCGATCGTCATTGGTTTGCTGCTGTGGGGGTTGCTCAATGGGACTCGCATCGGCATGATGATTCGTGCGGGGGTGGATGACCGTGGCATGTTGTCAGCATCGGGGGTGAATGTTCAGCGTATCTTTGCGCTCACTTTTGCTTTAGGTGCTGGACTTGCTGGTTTAGCGGGTGTCGTTGGAGGTACTGCTTTGTCTATCTCACCTGGAGAAGACACACGTTATTTATTGGCTTCATTGGTGGTGGTGATTGTGGGTGGCATGGGCAGTGTGCCAGGCGCTGCCATTGGTGCTTTGCTGATTGGTCTTGCTGAGCAATTTGGTCAAGCATACGCACCCACCTACAGCGTAGTTTTCACCTTCGTCATCATGATCATTGCCTTGGCTTTCAGGCCACGCGGTGTTTTAGGAAAAGCCACATGAGTGCAGCCCACTGGCGTCGCGCCATGAACACACAGTCACCTGGCGTCAGGGTGACAGTCAGCACGCAAGCGCCTGCTGTGCAAAATTCCGTCTCTCGCTCACCTCGTTACAACACCCCCTCCTATCAGGGCACAGGTTGGTGGTCACGCTTGTGGGCGCCAGTTCATCTTCGTCACTGGTTATTCATGGCCATGGTGTTGCTTTACCCTGCTGTCGCGTCTCCTTTCTTTACCTACCAAATTGGGGCCAGTCGCTTGCCATGGGTCTCATCGCTTTATCACTGACTTTTTTAGGTGGCTATGGTGGCATGGTGTCACTGTCGCAAATGACTGTAGCGGGTCTTAGCAGTTACCTGATTGCAATTTTTGGTACCAGCAGTATGCAGGCCATCAGTCTGGGCTGGCCCTGGTGGTTGGCCGTACTTTTTGCAATGCTTATCTCTGTTGTGTTTGCCACCTTGATTGGTTGGTTGTCTATCAGAACTGAAGGTATCCATACCATCATGATTACCTTGGCCATTGGTGTGGCATTTTTTTATTTGACTCAACAGAACTATGGTTTATTTAATGGGTTTCAAGGCTTCAGCAAAATCAGCGCCCCCATCGTAGGTGATGTTGATTTCACCGATCCAGTCGCCTTTTATTTCCTTGCACTTGGCTGTGCGCTCTGCGGATATTGGGCAATCAAGTATTTGGTTCGAGCGCCTTTTGGCTTGGCATTACAAGGTATCCGCGACAACCCAAGGCGAATGAATTCGCTGGGATTCAATGTCACAGCTCACCGGCTGGCTGCACATGCGTTCGCAGGACTGCTGGCATCGGTAGGTGGCATTCTTCTGGTTTGGTACAACAACCGCGTCTCGCCTGGTTCTATCAACACTGGCGCACTTATCAATATTTTGGTGATTGCTGTGCTAGGTGGCATGAAGCATCCCTTAGGTGCATTCATTGGCGCCATCACTTTTGTTTTGCTGCAAAACTTCGCCATCGATTTGGTCGATAGGCAACGCTTCAATCTGGTGATTGGCGGTGTGTTTTTATTGATCGTATTTTTCTCGCCTGATGGACTGCTGGGTCTATGGAACAAATTTCGCTCACGTTGGCTGATTTCATCCGCTGCGTCAGCTCCTGAAAGTCGCCGCTCATGATTGATGTTTTGATCAATCAGTTTGGTAACTCGACGCTATGGCCGGTAGGTCCGGGCGTTTTTTCACCGGCCATTGGCCTTTTTTCAACCTGAGGAGACAACAATGTATTCGAGTAAAAGAACACTGGCACGTACTGTGATCAGCGCAGCAATTTTGGCGGCCACTACGGGTTTTGCTTTCGCTGAAGGAACCTTGAAAGTTGGACTGCTTTCTATTCTTGAAGGTCCATTCGCCGTACCAGGACAAGATGGTATTCGTGGCGCTGAGCTTGCCCTGAAACAAAAAGGTGGCACTGCAGGCGGTATGAAAATTGAGCTCATCAGTGGCTCTTCTGATGGCAACCCTGACAAAGCTGTAGCAGCCACTCGTAAACTGGTAGAGCAAGACAAAGTCCAAATCATGATTGGCCCATTGTCTGGTGACGAAGGTATTGCCGTTAAGAACTACGCCAAAACACAGGCTGGTATCACTTTTGTCAACGGTTCATCGGGTGCACAAGCTGCGACATTGAACGATCCTTCAGCGAACTTCTTCCGCTTCAACACAGAGGGTGCACAGTGGATGGTGGGGCTGGGTGACCATGCTTTGTCAAAGGGATACAAAAAAATGTTCCTGATTGCCGAAGACTATGGCTTCCCCTACTCTCAAGTTCAAGGTTTCATGGCCAGTTACTGCGCCAAGGGTGGCAAAGTGGTCGACAAAGCTTGGGTTCCATTAGGCACCAAAGACTATGCGTCTGTGATTGCCAAGATTCCCAAAGATGTTGATGCATTGCTGGTGGTCTTAGGTGGCTCAGATGCAGTGAACTTTTTAACCCAGTACGAACAAGCCGGTGGTACCAAGCCTATGGTGGGCGGCTCTATCACCGTAGACCAGACCGTGTTGAACTACAAAGGAAAGCGCCGCGAATCTTTGGTGGGTACCGCTTCTGCAGGACCCATGGCCGATTCTTTGGACACAGCCGAATGGAAAAAATTTGTTGCTGACTACAAAGCCAACTTCAAAGATGGTTTCCCAAGCCCTTCTTTGTTTGCTTACCTTTACTACATTAACACCAAAGCCGCTTTGGATGGACTGGATGCAGTCAAAGGCGACTTGAGTGGCGGTCAAAAAAAATACCGTGAAGCCCTGCAAAAAACCAAGTTTGTCGGCCCTGCTGGCGAAGTGGTGATTGACGCAAACCGCAACGGTGTAGGCCCCACTTACATCACCGAAGTAACCAAGGCAGCAGATGGTTCCTTGTTCAACAAAGTGGTCAAAACTGTCCCTAATATCACCCAAACCTTGGGTCTGCCTGAAGCAGAGTTCAAAAAAATGGGCTTAGGTACACGGGATATTCCTGACTGCCGTAAGTAAGCATCAGGCAGATAAAGATGGCATCCATCACCGCATTGCGTTCAAGCTCGCCAGAAATGGCTCGGCCCGAAGGTACTTCGCCGAGCGAAGTACCCCTCATGTCGTCCGAGGCCTTGGTCTTGGAAAATGTGACACGGGCATTTGGCGCTTTGCGGGCGGTGGATGATGTTTCTTTATCTGTTCTCGCCGGTGAAAAGCGTGCCATTTTGGGTGCGAATGGTGCGGGCAAGACCACCTTGTTCAATGCCATCACCGGCGACTTTCCACCCACATTGGGTCGTATACGTTTCTTTGGTGAAGACGTCACTTACATGGACCCGTTTGAGCGCATCCGCAAAGGACTGCGACGAACCTACCAGTCTTCACTTTTATTCCGCGATCTTAGTGTGCGCGATAACCTATTTCTTGCTGTCCGAGGTGTGGCCAATGCAAGATTCAGTTTCAGGAGGGCAAGTAAAAACCATCCCTCTACATTAGCCACCCAAGAGTTGTTAGAGCGCGGACGCCTCACCCATATTGCAGATGAAATGGTCAGCAATCTCGCGCATGGCCAGCAGCGACAACTTGAAATTGCGATTGCTTTAGCAGGCGCTCCACGCTTGATTTTGTTTGATGAACCTGCAGCGGGTTTATCACCTGCTGAGCGAAGAGAGTTGGTCAAACTGCTTATTTCTCTTCCCTCACACATGAGCTTTGTACTGATAGAGCACGATTTAGAAATTGCTTTGCGTGTGGTTGAAAAAGTTACTGTGATGCATAACGGCGCCGTAATTAAAACTGGAACGCCATCTGAGATTGAAAACGATGCCCAGGTGCAAGCGATCTATATGGGGGGCAAACACTGATGGCCTGGTTTGGTGAAGCTCCCACTAGAACCTTCAAAGGACCTTTGTTGGTGGTTGAGGATTTGCATGTGTACTACGGCCAAGCCCATGTACTACAGGGCATCTCGTTGTCATTAAGTCAAGGGGTTTTAGGCATTGTGGGTCGCAATGGCATGGGCAAATCTACACTTTGCAATGCGCTCACAGGGTTGGTGAATGCAAGTGGCAGCGTGCGCTTAGCGGGTGAAGAAATTTTGGGCAAATCACCCCATGAAATCACCCGACGTGGCATGGCCTATGTTCCTCAAGGTCGGCGTGTTTGGCCTTCATTGACCGTTGATGAAACCTTGCGTTTGGTTGCTCCTCAGCGTAACGATGTTGACCGCGTGTATGCGATGTTTCCTCGATTAGCCGAAAGAAAAAACAACGGAGGCACTCAGCTTTCCGGCGGTGAACAGCAAATGTTGGCTATTGGTCGAGCACTGCTTTTGAGACCACGTATTTTGATCATGGATGAGCCTACAGAAGGTTTGGCGCCTGTGATTGTTGAGCAAGTGGAGGCCTCGCTGCGTCAACTTGCCACGGAAGACGGCATAGCTATTTTGCTGATTGAACAAAACCTTGGGGTTGCTGTTGCCAGCGCTGACCGTGTAGCTGTGATGGTCAATGGGCGCATACAAGATGAAATGCCAGCTGTTGAGTTGGCCCATGACAAAGGTTTGCAAGAGCGTCTGCTTGGTCTGCGTGCTTCTGGGGAAGTGTTTGATGAAGCACCTGTGGAGCCTGCCATCAATGAACCTGCTACTGTTGTGCGTGTACAGCGTGCCTACAGTTCAGAAGATATTCCATTCAGTCAGCAATTCACCAAGGCATTCAACGCGTCAGAGGTTTCTGCAGGCACAGCCCAAGTTGCAGCTTCACCTGCACAAGTTTTTGATTTTCCTGTTGCAGCAAGCAGCAGTCAGGCAGCCTATGTGGCTGGCACCTTTGATACCAAAGGCAAAGAGCTTTTCTTTTTAAGACAATGCTTGGAAAAGCTCGGCCTAAGAGTGGTAACGGTAGATCTGTCCACAACAGGGCGGCCCTCTCCAGCTTCAGTCCATCCTCGCGAAGTAGCAAGACACCATCCTCAAGGTGAGCAGGCTGTTTTTTCCTCTGACAGAGGTAGCAGTGTTGCAGCAATGGCTTTGGCTTTTGAGTCATTTATTCGCACTCGCCGAGATGTCGGTGGATTGATTTCTGCCGGTGGCTCAGGGGGCACTTCCTTGGCCACAGCGGCCATGCGAGTGCTGCCTATTGGGGTTCCCAAAGTCATGGTGTCAACCATGGCTTCAGGCGATACGCGTCCCTATGTGGGGCCTAGCGATATTTGCATGATGTATTCGGTTACAGATGTACAAGGTATCAACCGAATCAGCGAAAAAGTTTTGTCAAATGCTGCTCATGCTCTCGCTGGCATGGTGACTCACAAGCACCGTGGGTCTGAAACCGTAAAGCCTGCTGTCGGACTCACCATGTTTGGTGTAACAACACCCTGCGTCCAAGCTGTAACCAAGCGTTTAGAGGATCGTTTTGATTGCTTGGTTTTTCACGCCACTGGAACAGGCGGTCAATCTATGGAGAAATTGGCTGCATCTCAACTTCTCAATGGGGTTATTGATGTCTCAACCACTGAGATTGCCGATGAAATTGTCGGGGCAACTTTGTCTGCAGGTCCCACACGCATGGATGTGTTCGCTCAAGTCGATTTACCCTATGTCGGTTCTTGCGGCGCCTTGGACATGGCCAACTTTGGCCCCTATGACACAGTGCCAGAGCGTTTCAAAGGGCGTAATTTGTATCGACATAACCCCAATGTCACCTTGATGCGTACAACCCCCGAAGAATGCCGAGAAATTGGTGAGTTCATCGCAAATAAGCTAAATGCGATGCGTGGACCTGTAAGGTTCTTGATACCTGAAAAAGGCGTGTCAGCCATCGATAAAGAAGGACAGGTTTTTTTCGATCCCGCAGCCAATCAAGCTTTGTTTTCAGCTTTGCAAGCCAATTTCAGAACAACTGCGCAGCACAAATTGATCAAACTTCCTCTGCACATCAATGATGAAGCTTTTGCACAAGCGTTGGTGGATGCATGGCTTGACATCAGCACCCTGAACCAACGTCAAACGAAATCAGCCTAAGCAACAACAGGAAAGCACATGCCACGTATCGCCCGTCAAACCATTCTTGCCAACTTACGCAAAAAAGTTGCACAAGGTATGCCCATCATTGGCGGTGGAGCTGGAACAGGCTTGTCTGCTAAATGCGAGGAAGCTGGCGGCATCGATTTGATTGTGATTTATAACTCTGGTCGCTACCGCATGGCAGGCAGGGGATCATTGGCCGGTTTACTTGCTTACGGCAATGCCAATGACATCGTCTGTGACATGGCCAAAGAAGTTTTGCCAGTTGTGAAGCACACACCCGTATTGGCTGGTGTCAATAGCACGGATCCCTTCATGCTGCCTGAAGAATTCTTGCAGCGATTGATTCATCTTGGGTTTTCAGGTGTTCAGAATTTTCCAACCGTTGGACTGATTGATGGGCTTTTCCGTGCCAACTTGGAAGAGACTGGGATGGGTTATGGCCTAGAGGTAGACATTATTCGACAAGCACATGCCCTTGATTTGTTGACCACGCCTTACGTCTTTAGCAGCGACCAAGCTGCCGATATGGCGCAAGCTGGTGCGGATATCGTTGTGTGCCACATGGGCTTGACCACCGGTGGGAGCATTGGCGCAGACACGGCCATGAAGCTTGAGGACTGTGTAGAGCCCATTCACCAGTGGTGTGAAGCTGCGTTGAAAGTCAAACCTGATGTCTTACTGCTGTGCCATGGTGGCCCTATTTCGTCACCCGCAGACGCTGAATGGATTTTGAATGAATGCCCACAACTGCACGGGTTTTATGGGGCAAGTTCCATGGAACGTCTCCCCACAGAGATTGCTTTAACGGATACCACTCGCCAATTTGTGAATCTGAAACGCAAAGGTTTTCAATGAAGCGTGTCGTTTGTGTTGACTGTTGTTTGTTTTTTATGCTGGAGAATTGACCATGACGGGCTCTCAATTTGGTGAGTTTTTACTCGGCCTCATCGTTTTAGCAATTGTCGTTGCCATCGCGGTATGGTTGCTGCATTGGCTTTATTTGCGCAGCAGTAAAGAGCGTGCATTTGTACGTACTGGATTAGGTGGAGAAAAAGTGGTTGTGGATGGTGGTGCATTTGTGCTCCCCATCTTGCACGATGTGATTCCTGTCAATATGAACACTCTGAGGCTTGAGGTCATTCGGGGGCGTGATAAGTCTTTGATCACCAAAGACCGTATGCGTGTAGATGTGATTGCAGAGTTTTATGTTCGAGTTGCAGCAAAACCCGAATCTGTGGCAGCAGCCGCGCAAACGCTGGGGCAACGCACTTTGGAGCCTGAACGCCTGAAAGAATTGATCGAAGGTAAATTCGTCGACGCCCTGCGTACCGCTGCAGCAGACATGACCATGGAAGAACTGCACGAAAAGCGCGGCGCTTATGTGCGTCGGGTACGTGAAGCAGTAGCTGAAGATTTAACCAAGAACGGATTAGAGCTTGAAGCTGCATCTTTAACTCAACTCGATCAAACCAGCATGGAGTATTTCAACCCCAGCAATGCCTTTGACGCGGAAGGTTTGACTCGTTTGACAGAACAAATTGAGCACCGCAAGAAACAACGCAATGACGTAGAACAAGATACCTTGATTGCAATTCGCAATAAAAATCTTGAGGCGGAAAAGCTGTCCCTGGACATTGACCGCGAATCTGAACTTGCTCGCTTGCAGCAAAACAGGGAGGTTGAGTTTGCCAGGGCTCGCCAGCGCTCTGAACTCACGACAGAGCGTGTGGAGCGCGACCGCGAAGCAGAAAGCGCTCAAATCATTGCCCGTCAGTCCATAGAGAGTGCGCGTATCCAATCGGATGAAACCATTGAAAAGGAACGCATCCTAAAAGAGCAAACATTGCAATCGATTGAAATTGAACGTCGCAAGGCTTTAGAGTTGGCTGAGCAACAACGTGCGATTGCCGTTGCTGTTGAAAGCAAGCAACATAGCGAGGCTTTGGCCAAGGCAGATGAAGCTCGGGCTTTGGCTGTCAGTGCAGAAGAACGTGTTTTCACTGCAAGGGAAGTTGAGGTAGCCAATCGACAAAAAGAAATTGAATTGATTGCTACCCAGCAAGATATTGAGCGTGAAACCATGCGAATTGTGCAAACTGCACAGGCTGAAGAAAACGCCAGCGCCAGTCGTGGGGCCGCGATTCGCGCTAATGCACAGGCCGATGCCGATGCAGAAAAAATTCGCGCTATGGCTCAACGTATTCGTGCTGAAGTTGAGGCTGAATCATTGATGTTGATGAACAAGGCGCACAACACCTTGACACCTGAAGCTAGGGCTTCTGCTTTGCGTATGCGCTTGGTTGAAAAGGCTGAGGCCATTATTCGAGAATCGGTGCGCCCGATGGAGCGTATCGAGGGCATCAAAATCATGCATGTCGACGGCTTAGCTGGCGGTGGCGGGCATGGTGGAGGAGACCATGGTGGTCAAGCAGGTTTTGCAGATGGCATTGTCAATTCTGCTTTGCGCTTTAGAGCACAAGCGCCCATTGTTGACCAGCTCCTGAAAGAAATCGGCCTTGAAGGGGGTGACATTCAGCGCTTGGTCTCAGGCGTATCTGGGGCCAATGCTGGCATGAGCGATCCCGTCACAACACCTGCACTCAAGGAGTAGAGTTTTGATTCAGGTCTACACCTCCAGCGTGATTGATGCGAGTGCAGATGCTGTCTGGGCCAAAATTCGCGACTTCAATGCCTTGCCCCAGTGGCATCCCGCGATTGCTGACAGTCGCATTGAAAACAACCAAGCATCAGACCGTGTCGGCTGCATTCGTTACTTTCACCTGCGCGATGGTGGCCTGATTCGAGAGCGTTTGCTCGCGTTGTCAGACTACGACTTCACCTGCACTTACAGCATATTGGAAAGCCCTATGGGGGTAGACAACTATGTCGCGACCATCAAGTTAACGCCTATCACCGATGGTGGACGATGCTTTGCCGAGTGGAGTGCCGAATTTGACTGCCCGCCACAGCGCGAAGCAGAGTTGTCTAACTCGATTGGACAGGGTGTTTTTCAAGCTGGGTTTGACGCACTGAAACGCCACTTCTCTACCCGCCGCTAATGGCTTTGCAAAAAGTTGTCCGCTCGACAGTGATCGACGCCCCCATAGAGAGGGTGTGGGCTGTTTTACGCGACTTCAACAGCCATGACCGATGGCATGAAGTGGTTGACCACAGTGAAATTGAGGACGGCAAACCCAGTGATCGTGTAGGGTGTGTGCGTAACTTCACTTTGCAAGACGGCAATCACATTAGAGAAATGCTGCTGAGTCTGTCCGACAAAGACTACGTCAGCACTTATACGATTATCGAGGCGACAGTTCCATTACAACGCTATGTTGCCACCATCACTTTAAAACCCGTGACCGATGGGCAACGCACTTTTTGGCACTGGGCTTCTTCTTTTGCGACCCCGCCTGGCATGGAAGCAGATCTGCGCAATATGGTGGCTCAGGGGGTCTACGAAGCTGGGTTTGCCAACCTCAAACGTCATTTGCAATTAGGCAGCAACGCAGGGCGAAGTCATTTGCGCCCTACCAGTACAAAGCCTGTTCTTCAAGCTTCGCCCGTTGTCGCCCAGACCATCAAAGTGCGTGAATATGGCGATGCTGTTCAATTGCGTGCTGAATCCTCAGAGGTTCCTCCCCCTGGGGTTGGAGAGGTTCGGATTCGACAAACCGCCATAGGCGTGAATTACCTTGACATCTATTTACGCAAGGGTTGGATTCCGGAACTACTTCCCCTCCCCGGAACACCTGGCATGGAAGCAGCCGGTGAGGTGATTGATGTGGGTCCTGATGTGACCAGTCTTTTGCCAGGGGACAGAGTTGCTTACATGGGCCCTGCCCCTGGCTCTTACACCTCGGTTCGCAATGTGCCTGTGGCTTGGACCGTGCGTTTAGGCGCTGGCATTGATGACGGGACAGCAGCAGCAAGCTTGCTCAAAGGCATCACAGCAGATTATTTGTTGCGCGACCTTGGGCGAGTCAAAGCAGGAACCCGGCTCTTAGTACATGCAGCAGCAGGTGGCGTAGGGACATTGGTTTGCGCATGGGCACGAAACATGGGTGCTTTGGTCATGGGTACCGTGAGCTCTGAGGCCAAAGCACGTATTGCACGTGACAATGGGTGCCAGCATGTCATCGTCACATCAGATTACACATTCAGCGCCGCAGTTCACCACATTTCACAAGGAGCCGATGTCATCATTGACGGTCTTGGGGATGCCGCAAGAGAAGAAAATTTTGCGGCTCTTGCACCTTGTGGCCATTGGATCAGTTTGGGCCAGGCAAGTGGTCCGCTGCAACCTATTTCTCCCGATTGGTTGGTGGGGAAATCGGTCAGTTTTTCTCGACCCGTTGCATTTGCTTATGTAGCAACCCATGCTGTGCTTAACCAAAGGGCTGAGCGAGTTTGGCAGGCCTTTCGTGACGGTATTTTGCTGCCTGTACAAACAGAGCAATTTGCCTTGAAAGAAGCAGCGACAGCACACGCAAGGCTTGAATCTCGTCAAAGCACAGGCTCACTGGTTCTTTTACCTGGCTGACACTAAGGCGCCAAGTCGTTTAGGTATTGCTCGGTGAAAATAGCGATGTCGCCACTGGATACAAAGTTATGTCTAACTACAACACCACCCCCGATAACCTGCCAGTTCCACAAGACGATGGTGCCGCCCAACATTTGAAGGGCATGTCACTGCCGTCTGTCACGCTGATGGGGACGGATGGTGCGCAAGTCGATGTCGGTAACTTAAAGGGCTGGATTGTGATTTACTGCTACCCCATGACAGGCGTACCCGGTGTACCCTTGCCATCTGGCTGGGACCAAATACCGGGAGCACGCGGTTGTACCCCCCAGTCCAATGCCTACAAAGAAGCACACCCTGCCCTTAAAGCCTTAGGTGTCAAAGTGTTTGGCCTGAGTACGCAATCCACGCCCTACCAGCAAGAATTAGCCGAACGCTTGCAACTGCCTTTTCCTGTGCTCAGTGATGTCCAACTTCAACTTCAAAAAGCCTTGCATTTACCCACCTTCATTATTGAAGGAAAGACTTTGATCAAAAGACTGACCATGGTGGCTAACGACGGCGTGATTCAGCAAGTACATTACCCTGTGTTCCCGAGCAACAAGGATGCGGCTTGGGTGTTGAGCTTATTTTGAATGAACTAAAGGGCCAAGAAGTATGCTGGTAGATGTGGTGGGCGTAGCCCTTAAACGGCCTTATACATTTGTGGTGATGGCGCTTTTGATGTTGGTACTCGGCCCCTTAGCGGCCTTGCGAACACCAACAGATATTTTTCCTGAAATACGCATACCCGTGATTGCTGTGGCTTGGGCGTACACCGGTTACCACCAGACCAAATGGCGGGTCGTATCACTACCTTGTACCAACGGGTCTTAACCACGACTGTGAATGACATTGAACACATCGAGGCCAATTCTTATGCGGGTGTGGGCATCGTCAAAATCTTCTTTCACCCTGGGGTGAATATTGCCGTTGCCAATGCACAGGTGACTGCTATCTCTCAGGTGATGATTCGGCAAATGCCGCCCGGCACTCTGCCGCCCTTGATTGTGAATTACAACGCCTCCACCGTGCCCATTTTGCAGTTGGCGTTATCAGGAAAGGGGCTGTCAGAGCAAAATTTGGCTGACCTCGGGCTCACACAGGTGCGCACACCCTTGGTGACTGTTGCTGGTGCCGCCATTCCCTTTCCCTATGGCGGAAAGTCGCGTCTTGTTCAAGTGGATTTGAAATTACCCGAGCTACAAGCTCGCGGCTTAAGTGCACAAGATGTCGCTGCAGCGCTAGCGGCTCAAAACATCGTCACGCCTGTCGGTACCCAAAAGATTGGCAGCCTGGAATACACCATCAACCTCAACAATGCTGCCACTGAGATCAAAGATTTGGCCAATATCCCCGTCAAATCAGTCAATGGCGCCATGATTTACCTGCGGGACGTGGCCAATGTGCATGATGGCAATGCGCCCCAAACCAATATTGTTCATGTAGACGGCAATCGCTCTGTTTTGATGTCGGTTCTGAAAAACGGCACTACCTCTACTTTGGCCATTGTGGACGGGGTGCGGGAAAAACTGCAAACCATGAAGGCCTCGCTGCCGCCCACGTTGGAAGTCAAACCGCTGAATGACCAATCGATTTTTGTACGTTCTGCCATCAGTGGTGTTGCCATGGAAGGCGCGATTGCGGCGGCCTTGACCAGCGTGATGATTTTTCTTTTTCTGGGCAGTTGGCGCTCGACCATCATCATTGCCGTCTCCATCCCTTTGTCCATCATGGGTGCCATCATGGGATTGGCAGCCCTAGGTGAAACGCTCAACATCATGACCTTGGGCGGTTTGGCACTGGCTGTCGGCATTTTGGTAGATGACGCTACTGTGACCATTGAAAACATCAACTGGCACCTTGAACAAGGCAAGGATGTGGAAACCGCCATCTTGGATGGTGCGGCACAAATTGTCACACCGGCCTTCATCTCGCTTTTGTGCATTTGCATCGTGTTTGTACCGATGTTCTTTTTGGATGGTGTTGCGCGGTTCCTGTTTGTACCCATGGCAGAAGCGGTGATGCTTGCCATGGCGTTTTCTTTCTTTTTGTCCAGGTCCTTGGTACCCACCATGGCCAACTATTTGCTCAAGCCCCATGCAGCGCATACTGATATGCATAGCAATAACCAAAGCTTGCCTGCCAGTCGCAACCCCTTGGTGCAGTTACAGCGTGGCTTTGAATCAAGCTTCGAAAAGTTTCGGGCCGGTTACCGAAGCCTCTTGCATTTGGCCTTGTTCAACCGCATCAAAGTCATCACGGTATTCATGGGTTTTATCTTGGCGTCGTTTGCGCTCGTACCTTATTTGGGCAGCAACTTCTTTCCCGATGTCGATGGCGGACAAATTCTGATCCATGCACGGGTCCCCATTGGGACGCGGGTGGAGGAGACTGCAGCGCGGTTTGCCGCCATTGAAAAAACCATTCTGAAGGTCATCCCCCCTGAAGAAATCACCACCTTGGTAGACAACATCGGCTTGCCACCCAGTTGGATCAACCTGATCTACAACAACACCGGCGTGATTGGTACCCAAGACGGGGACATCCAAATTGCTTTGCGCAAAAACCATCGTCCAACTGCTGACTACATTCGGGAACTGCGGAAAATCTTGCCTACAGAATTCCCAGATACTGTTTTTTCGTTCCCCCCCGCCGACATCGTGAGTCAGATTTTGAATTTCGGCGCACCTGCGCCGATTGATATTCAAATCAGAGGTGCGAATTTGGCGGGCAATTTTGAATACGCCAACAAATTATTGAAAGCCATTCGTGGCATTCCCGGCGTTGCGGATGCCCGCATACAGCAATCAGCTAAGAGTCCGGTTTTTGACGTCACGATGGACCGAGGGCAAGCCCAAGACCTTGGCATCACACCCCGAGATGTCACCAACAATTTGGTGGTCAACCTAGCTGGTAGCAGCCAGGTTGCACCAACCTACTGGCTCAATCCCGCTAATGGCATTTCCTACAGTGTGGTGATGCAAGCGCCTCAATACAACCTAGATTCGCTCAATGACTTGGCCAACCTGCCGGTGTCTTCTGGGTCTAACAACAACCAACAATTGTTGGGCGGTATTGCCAGTTTTACCCGCACCACCCGCAATGCCGTGGTGAGCCAATACGATATCCAACCCATGGTGCAAATCAACGCCACCACCCAAGACACCGATTTAGGTACCGTCGCCAAAGAAGTGCGGCGCGTTATTGCTGAAACAGAAGCAGATTTACCTAAAGGCACCAAAGTGGTTTTGCTGGGTCAGGTAAGAACCATGGAGAAAGCATTTTCTGGTTTGTTATGGGGCTTATTGGCTGCTGTGGTGCTGATTTATTTCTTGATCGTGGTGAATTTCCAATCGTGGCGAGACCCCTTTGTGATCATCAGCGCCCTGCCTGCAGCATTGGCGGGCATTGTTTGGATGTTGTTTGCCACCCGCACCACATTGTCCGTTCCAGCCCTGACGGGAGCCATCATGTGCATGGGTGTTGCTACCGCCAACAGTGTGCTTGTTATCAGCTTTGCACGAGAACGCCTAGAAGAATGGGGCGACCCCCTGGCTGCTGCTTTGGACGCTGGCTTTGTTCGTTTCAGGCCAGTATTGATGACGGCTTTGGCCATGATCATTGGCATGATTCCCATGGCCTTGGGGCTGGGGGAAGGCGGGGAGCAAAACGCACCACTTGGCAGAGCCGTGATTGGCGGGCTTTGTTTTGCCACGGTCGCCACCTTGGTCATCGTCCCCTTGATCTTCAGTTTGGTTCATACCCAACGTGGGCAATCACGCACCAAACCCTCATTTTCCGGAGTAAAGCATGCTTGAGTCGTCACCCCCTACTGTCTCTCGCAGCCTGTTATGGACCGCCCTGTTGTTAGGTGCCGCAGTGGCAGCTTATGTGGTTTACAGCGGCATCAACGCCCGTACTTCAGATACAAACCTTTTGAAAGAGCAGACGAAAACGCAATCGGTGATGACAGTGACTGTGATCTCGCCTGTGCCCGCGAACGTAACCCCTACGCTGGATTTGCCTGGTCGCATCGAAGCTTTTTCCAAAGCGCCTATTTATGCGCGTATCAGCGGCTATTTGAAAAGTTGGAAAGCCGACATTGGTACGCCTGTCAAAGCTGGCCAACTGTTGGCTGAAATTGATACCCCGGACCTTGATCAACAAATCCTTCAAGCCAAAGCCGAGTTAGCCAGTACGCAAGCCAATGCAGCTTTGTCCGAAAACACCGCGAAACGGTGGCAGTCATTGCTTGCCACCAATTTTGTTTCTTCTCAAGCCGTGGAAGAAAAACTGGGTGACCTCAAAGCCAAGCAAGCCATCGTTGCAGCCTCTCAGGCCAATGTCAGCCGCATTGAGGCCCTGAAAAACTTCAGCCGCATCGTTGCTCCATTTGATGGTGTCGTCACCGCTCGCAATACCGATGTGGGCGCATTGATCAATGTAGGGGGCAATGCAGGTACAGAGTTGTTTGTGGTGTCTGACATCAAACGTTTACATTTGTATGTGAATTTGCCCCAAGCCTATGTGTCGCAAATTCAAAAAGGTGCCATCGCCAAGTTCACAGTGCCCGAAAATCCTGGAAAAACCTACATCGCCAAAGTGCAAACCATGTCGCAAGCCATCAGCGCTGGTTCGGGCAGTATGTTGGTTCAGCTTTCAGCCGAAAATGCCAGTGGTACTTTGATACCAGGCGGGTTTGCTAATGTGAGTTTTGAATTACCAGGCGTCTCCTCTGGCCTGAGTGTGCCCCCTAGTGCATTGATATTCACCAAAGCGGGTTTGCGTGTGGCGACTGTCTCGCCTGACAACAAAGTGGTTCTCAAGGCCGTCGTGATTGGACGAGACTATGGCAACAAGGTTGAGTTGTCTTCTGGTTTAGAAGCCTCAGACAGCGTGATTGAAAGTCCTCCCGATGGTGTGAGCGATGGAGACGCAGTCAAAATTGCCCCTTCTGCTGAAGCAAAGAAGCCATGACATCTTCCTCACCCTTGCCTCGTAACCCTGTGGCATGGTTTGAAATTCATGTCGCAGATATGCAACGTGCCAAAGTTTTTTATGAGTCTGTATTCAAGCGTTCATTATTTGCTTTAGAGACCGACGATATTAGCTACACCATGTATGTTTTTGAAGGCGATGTGCAATCTGCTGGTGCGACAGGTGCATTGGTTCTGCACCGTGATCGACAACCCACCACCGAAGGTGTGATGGTGTATTTCTCCTGTGAAGACTGCGCTGTCGAGACACAACTCGCCATCGATCATGGTGGTCGTGTTTTCAAACACAAGAAAAGCATTGGCAATAACGGCTTCATAGCCATCATCGGTGACACCGAGGGCAATGCGATTGGACTGCATTCAATCAAGTAAGTCACGAGCAATGAGCGCTAAGGGTTTGTTTGTAAATCATTTAAATCATCTAAAAAAACAAAAAACGATTTCTTGACGCAACATGTCAAATCCGTTAATAATTAATTAACTTGTTAGTACGTGTTCACCGCATAGGAATTTTGGTTTGACCCTCGTTGAATGATGTTGTTTCAGACCCGCCAAAGATTGATGACACTTGTATTTGTTTGCCCCATGCGCACTTTGATGTTCGCACCACGTATCACCCGGAGTTGATGCGTGCTGTTTGACCACTGCGCCGAATGCCAGCGTTGCTGTAACGTTGAGCCCGGTTATCCCTCCCTCGAAATTACCCTGACCCGAAAAGAAGAGAAACGGCTCGGCAGCATCTGCATCCAAACCCAATGTGATCACCTTGGGCCTCAGGGTTGCTCCCTTGGCGAAGATAAACCTTTTGGATGCACTCTTTATCCCCTGAGCTACAACCCCAATAAACAAAAATTTTATTTTGACGCTGACTGTCCTTTGATGGACGAATACATCGCAGGACTGGCGGATATCAACAGTGAAGCGTCTGCCCATATGGCCAAGGTCGAGCGCACTGTGGCCAAGCTTGAAGAAAAAGATCCTGTTTTTTTGCAGCAGAACTATGAGGTGGACAAGGCGTATTTCGACTTGAAAAAAATCACACCCAAAAAAAGTAAATCTAAAAAATCAACACAAAAGGCAACACTATGAATGGCACGCTATACCAGTTCAAACCTGCGAACCTGTTTTCTTCTGCACCCAAGGTTCGGCATGTAGGCTACCAAAGTTGGACTGAGGACAATTTACTGGTTGAAAGCGACCATAACGACATTCTTTACTACACCACCCGTTGGGATGCCCTTTGCCCCTATATCAATGTCTCTGAGGAGATGATCAATTTTGCACCCCGCCCTTTCGTTGTGTATGCACTTCCTCCCGATAGCCCCTACGGTGTTCCTATCAACGACAAGTACGGTTTGGTCGACACCTTTGCAGAAGACTTTTGGTCTGAGTCGCGTCGTGAACGCAAATTCCGCGAACTCGATAAGCAATACAAACATTTCACTTACACCGAAGAGCTCATTCCTGGCAGTCAACTCACCATTGACGATATGTTCGAAATGGGGGGTGAGCACTTCGCCAACTATTGCATTGATGACCGCGAGGTAGAGGGTTTTGTCGACTATGTTCGTGACTTGGAAGTTTTGGTTTTAAGGGTACGCGACACCGAAGGTGAACTGGTGCTGACTGATGTCTCCATATTGCTGCCCAAATACAACCAGCTTTACGGAAGTTTTTGCCAATGGAACCGAGCCCATAAAAACCGCTCACCTGGTATCTATGCCTGTTTACAAGCTTGCCGCTGGGCGGCTAAAAATGGCTTGCGCTACTACAACCTTGGTCCCGTTGATGACTACGGCTACAAAGCTTTGTTTGTCACCGACTTTGAACCTATTTATGCGATGGCACTGATTGATAAAGCACACCCCTTGGTCACAGATCCCACCTCGCCTTTGGTCACTGACTTCAAACCCCATCAGTTCAACCAAATCTTCAGAGACGAACCCGCCGTTACGCTAACCGATAACACCATGGTTTTGGCCATGGTGGGATAAGCTGGCTTTTAGAAAAAGTGCTTCTCGCCGAAGCTGATGTCGTAATCGATAAATAACTCTTCACCTTCGGCGATTTTCCTCAGGCTTACCAGTACCCCTGCTTTTTTAAACCTTAAATTGGGTTTTTTGGAGTGGTTAAGGTAGACCGCCAAATCGAATGAATTCAGCCCGATGGTAGGGATTGACACTGTTTTCTTGTTGTAAAAGCAAAAGGTGTCGATTTGTTGGCGAACACCTTTGGGTATGTCTTTGATCAATTTCTTATCAATATCCACCTCTTTGATATTCAAGTAACTCTTGAGCGGGTGAATTCCTTTGGGAATATCACGCACGGCGAATACGCCGATACCGTGAACAGGTGAAACACCCAGTTTGCAATAAACCTCTTCATTCAGGTGCTCGATCAGTTTTTTTTGTGTGTTGGGCATGTGTTACTCCAATGCTTGGTAAACCAATTGTTTGACCATGCGCCGGTAGTATTGGCGAATGGGGCCAGGTGTTTGTGCCATCAACACACCGATAAGTTGCTCCTTGGGATCTATCCAAAAAAAGGTACCACCTGCACCAGCCCAAGCATAGTCTCCTTCCGAGCCAGGGACGCTGGCCATGCCGGCACCTTGGCGCACCATGAAACCCAGGCCAAAGGTATAGCCTTGAACGCCCATTAAGAGTTCGCCAGGTTGCAAAGGTGTGGCGACTTTGGGACCCAGATGGTCGGCGGTCATCAGCGCCACCGTACTTCTGCTGAGATAGCGTCGGCCATCCAAACTGCCTCCATTGAGCAGCATCTGGCAAAACCGCAGGTAATCGTCAGCGGTGGTGCTCAGGCCCGCACCTCCGGAGTCATTGCCCTGGGCCTTGGTCACGTCCAGCATGGCAGGCATGGGTGCTTTGGTCAGCGGGTCTATGGCCAAGGCTTGTGCCAGTCGGTCTGCTTTGTTGGCCGGAACCACAAAGTGGGTGTCTTTCATGCCCAAGGGCTTGATCAATTTTTCTTCGAGCAAACTGCCCAAAGGCTTCTTGCCCACCACCTCGAGTACCCTGCCAAGCAGGTCAGTGGACAAGCTGTATTCCCAAGTGCTGCCAGGCTGCCATTGCAATGGGGCTTTGGCAAAAGCCTCGACTTGCTGCTCTGGAGTGAGCGTGATCCACAAAGAAGGTGCTTCAGGAGCAAACAAACCGGCTTGCTGGTAAGCGCTCTTCATGCTGGGGGAGCGCGTGAATTCAGCATAGGTCAGGCCAGAGGTATGGCGCAACAGGTCATACACGGTGATTTGGCGAACAGCATTCACGGTGGCACCTGAGGCGTCCGAAGGGTTGGCCAAGACTTGCATATTGGCCAATGCAGGAAGGAATTTACCCACGGGGTCAGCCAGCTGCAGTTGACCTTCTTCGACCATCATCATGGCCAAGACCGAGACCATAGGCTTGGTCATCGAATAGGCTCGAAACAAGCTGTCCCGCTTGAGCGGTTTGCCACTTGCGGGGTCTTGCAAGCCCACCACCTCTGTATGCACCACGGCACCTTTGCGCGCAATCAGCAAGACCGCACCCGGCATACGCTGGGCATCGATTTCTGTCTGAATAACAGGACGAATGCGTGCCAGTCGCTCTGCCACCAAACCCTTGGAAGCTGGCGAGGCTGCAGGCATATCGGCGGCAACCGCCAACCAAGGCAGCGCCAGTGAAAGACCTAGCATGCACAGCAAACGTTTTGAAAATGATGGGTTCTTCATGGTGGGTCCTGGAAAAAGTTGGATAAATTAGGGTCTGCTGGCTAGTCTAGGGGTAATTTCAGGTCATGGGGTCCCATGCCTCTAACCATTTCACAAAACGTTCCAGACCGACATCCAAAGGGGTCTCGCGCCAGCTTCCCAGCATGCCCACCAAGCGATCTTCACTGGCACAGGTCAAGGGTACATCGGCTACCTGCATGGGGGCGTACTCGATGATGGGTTGACGCTTCAAATGGCCTGCCAGCAAGTCAATGAAGGCATTGACTACAACCGGGCGCTGATGACCCATATTCACAATCTGGGCCGCTTGCACCAACTGGGGACTAGCGACCAAACCCTCGATGGCCTCCACAATGTCATCCACATAGGTGAAGTCGCGGCGCAGCTTGCCCTCGCCAAAGACCTTGATGGGCAGACCTCGGCGAATATTTTGGGCAAACAAAAATGGCGCCATGTCGGTTCGCCCCCAAGGTCCATAGACGGTAAAAAACCGCATGCCCAACGATGCCATGCCGTACTGCGAGTGATAGGCATAGGCCATCAGTTCATTGGCCATTTTGGTGGCAGCATAAAACGACTGAGGTTGGTCGGTACGGTCGGTTTCTAGGAAAGGGACTTGGCTGCGCATGCCGTAAACGCTGGAGGAGCTGGCGTACAAGAGTTGCGGCACCTGATGACAGTGACAGGCATCCAGCACATGGGCGAAACCCACCAGATTGGGTGTGACAAAATCCATGGGCGCTTGCATCGAATGCCTGACACCTGCCTGCGCTGCCAGATGCACCACCGTGTCGGGTTGCCACTGCGCCACCACTGAAGCAAAGGCATCTGTTTGCCCTATATCAATTTGAAAATACTTCACACCTTTTTGGGTGACACATCCCCAAAGACGTTCTTTGCGCAAACGTGCCAACAGCGGGTCTGCTGTATCAGCGGCCCCACCTATACCGGTGGCCGGGTCAACTTTGTCGCAGCCGGCCACGTCGTAGCCCAAGGCGTGCAGGCTTTTCACCAAGTGTGAGCCTATGAAGCCCGCCACACCTGTCACCAATACTTTTTTGCTCATGTCATTCAATCGTTGGTATTCATTGTTTGATAAAGCTCGTTACCGTCATGCGCCCGCTGTTTAGCTCAATCCCGCGGGTGTCAGCAAGAAGCCAGTCGATCGCACTGGCTTTGGCCACACTTTTGTTACTGTTGGCTTGGGCACTTTGGCGCTCAGATTGGAACCGTGAAGCCATGCTGGCGGTACACGCTACTGCTATGGGACCTGCATGGCTTTGGATTTTTCTCACCCAAGGGGGCGACGCTGCGCTGGTATTTATCTTGTTGCTGGCGGTGGGCAGATCGACCCGCCAAGGGTCGGCTTTGGCCATCAAAGGGTTCTTGATCGGTTCAGTGGTCTCGCCTGCCCTTAAGGCATGGTTCTCAGTACAGAGGCCTTTGTCGAGCTTAGACCCCACACTGCTCAACCCGATGGGCAACCCGCCCATATCAGCCAACTCCATGCCTTCTGGACACGCCTTGGCGGCGTCAACCTTGGTCTGCCTGATCGTGCTCATGTACCCCTCACTGTTGCGCCGCAAAGCCTTGCTGCTCCTCCTGATTTTAGGTGGCTTGTTGGTGGCCTTCTCTAGGGTGGTGGTGGGAGCCCATTGGCCAGCGGATGTGATCGCAGGCCTAGGGCTTGGCATATGGATCGCATGGTTGGCGCAACGCTGGGAATGGTGGTGGGCATGGACACCTTATTTGTCAGCGCGTTTTGGCGCTTGGCTGTTGCTCATTTTGGAAATAGGCTTGGTCATCTATGTGATAGTCACCGCGCCGCCAGAAATTGCCGCCAAGATCGCCATGGGCTTGGTTGCGGTCATCGGATTGCTCAGCGCCGTTAGCCGTTACTTGGGACTGCGACACCAAAGGTCACAGGGATGACTTCGCTGCACCTACTGAAAAAATGGTCAAAGTGGATGCTAGGTTGGAGCCTAGGGGCTTTGTTGCTGTTTTGGCTGCTGCGCCATGTAGATGTCGGTGGCCTGATGCAAAGCGCGGCGCAGTTGCCTGCATGGTTATGGCTGTCTTGCTCGCTGTTGTGGTTGCTGAGTTTTGTGTTGCGCGGTCGTCGGGTGCAACAAGAGTGGCATTGGCGCAGGCCAGTCAGTTTGCTGACGGCCATCCGCTTGGTGCTGTTGCACAACGCAGCGGTACTGGTCTTGCCCTTCAGAGCGGGCGAAGCGGGTTACCCCTTGCTGGTCAAGCAGGTTTTCGCTGCACCTTTGGGTCAATCATTGAGAAGTTTGATGTGGCTGCGCATTCAAGATACAGGTATTTTGGGCTTGCTGTTGGTGTGGTTGTGGCCTGATTTGCATTGGGGCTGGCCAGTACTTTGCAGCTGCATACTTTTGGGCTTGGTCATGTTGCCAGCCCATTATTGGCTTTGGCTGCTGAATCGTCGCAGCGCATGGGCACGGGTATTACGCAAGCTGCTGCACCGCAGAGCCCCACGCAGCGCATGGCTGCTGTCGCTTGGCAACTGGGTCTGCAAGTTGTGCGTGGTGGCCCTCTTGCTGTCTTCACTTTTAGCGATTCCCATCCAAGCCGCTTTTCAAGGCGCATTGGGCGGTGAGTGGGCGGGTTTGTTGCCCTTGCAAGGTCCTGCAGGACTGGGTACTTACGAAGCAGGGGTTTGGCTGGCTGCTGGCATCAAAGATGCCGATGTGGCCGCCCAATTACCCGCTGCCGCCTTGCTGGTCCATGTTTTTTGTCTGGCGATATCCTTGGGTGCGGCCTTGCTGGCATGGTCAGTTTTACGCTGGCCACCACCCACCCTTGCGAATGGCGACAATAGCTAAATGACTCTCACGACCATACCCAACCGAATTCCTGCCCACCGTTTGTCAGTGGTGGTGCCTATGTACAACGAAGTTGAACTTGCCGCCGACTTGATCGATGCGGTGCAAGCTGCGCTCAGCGACTACCCTTGGCCTTGGGAGTTGGTCATCATCGATGACGGCAGCACCGACGGCACTTGGTTTCGCTTAAGCCAACATGCCGCTGAGGTGGGGCCGCATATCCGCGCTTTGCGTCTGCAACGCAATTTCCGCCAAACCGCCGCCATGCAAGCGGGCATCGATTGCGCCCGAGGCGACGTCATCGTCACCATGGACGGCGACTTACAAAACGACCCACGTGACATCCCCATGCTGGTGGAACAACTGCTGGTTGAGGACAAAGACATCGTGGCAGGCTGGCGGCAAAACCGCCAAGATGGTTTTTTCTTGCGCAAAATCCCTTCTTTCTTTGCTAACCGCCTGATTCGCAAAGTCAGCGGCTTGAACTTCAAAGACTTGGGCTGCAGCTTGAAAGCCTTTCGCGCACCAGTGCTGCGCAAGATTCGCCTGTATGGCGAGATGCACCGATTTATTCCGGCTTGGCTCTCCACCGTCACCTCAGCGGAGCGCATGGCCGAGATGCCGGTGCGTCACCACGCACGCACCAAGGGCCAATCCAAATACGGCATTTCACGCACCCTGAGGGTGATCGTGGACTTGTTGTCCATCCACTATTTTTTGCGCTTTGGTACACGTCCTGGTCACTTTTTTGGCGGCATTGGCTTGGCCGTGCTGTCGGTGGGTATGGGCATCTTGGTGTATTTGATGGCACTGAAATTCATGGGCGAATCCATCGGCACACGTCCCCTGATGTTTGTCGGTTTTTTCTGTGTGCTGGGCGGCTTGCAGTTCCTCACCACCGGTGTCTTGGGAGAGTTGCTGATGCGCACCTACTATGAAGGCGGCAAAGCACAGGCCTACCATTTGGTGGATGCGCCTACCCCTCAACACAACGAGGGCTGGCATGGCCGGGTCTGAAGCACCCGTCAGTCGCAGCTGGACGTTTGTAGCCGCCTTTTTATTGCTAGGCTATTTTTTACTGGGCCTAGGCCAAAGCCTGTTGTTTGATGTGGACGAAGGCGCTTTTTCCGAAGCCACCCGGGAGATGGTGGTCAGTGGCGATTGGGGCCACACCACCCTCAATGGCACTGACCGATTTGACAAACCCATAGGTGTGTATTGGCTACAAGCCCTCAGCGTGAAGGTTTTCGGCGTCAACGAATTTGCCTTGCGACTGCCTTCTGCGCTGGCCGCTTGGGTTGCTTGTTTGGCGCTGGGACTCACTGCCTACCAAGCTTGGGGGTCGCGTGCTGCCATGCTGGCTGCCATGGTGTTTGCCAGCAGTTTGGGGCCTTGGGCCATGGCACGCACCGCCACGGCAGATGCATTGCTGGGTCTGTGGTTGATGCTCTCAGCCTTGGACCTTTGGCGCTACCTCTGCAACAACGACCGTCAAGCACTTCGGCGTTTGGCTTTGTGGATGGCCTTGGGGGTACTCACCAAGGGGCCAGTGGCTGTGCTGATTCCAGCGGTCGTTCTGCTGCTTTGGCAATGGTGGGGAACTGCGCCAGGTTTGGTGCTGAGAACCCTGCGCGATGGCTGGTCTTGGCTCATCTTTGGTGCGGTGGCAGGGCCTTGGTATATCTATGCGTGGTTACGCCACGGAGACGCATTCATTCAAGGTTTTTTCCTGCGCCATAACTTGGACCGCTTCAGCGCCCCCATGGAAGGTCATAGCGGTGGTTGGCTTTATTTTGTGTTGGTCTTGCCTTTGCTGTGGATGCCTTGGACGCCACTGGTTCTCAATGTGGGAATGCGTTGGAAACCACTGTGGCAGACCCCAATCTTGCGGTTTGCCTTGCTATGGGCGGGTTTTGTGGTGGTATTTTTTTCCTTGTCAGCGACCAAGTTGCCCCACTATGTGCTGTATGCAGCGCCAGGCGTGGTGCTCTTGTTGACCTATGCTGGTCTGCATGCCAGCAACCGTTGGTGGTGGGCATGTGCGGTTTTGTTGACGGCTTGGATGGCACTGCTGCTGACGCTCCCTGCGGTCTTGCGTGACCACCCCGAGTGGATAGGCGACAGTCTTTACCGCAGCTTGATACAAACTTCTAACGCTCCCCACTTTTTGCGTTCCATCAGCGCTGCGGTGTTGATGGTGCAAGTTGTTTGGTTGGTTTCCAGTCGGTTTTTACCTGCACCGCTTCAGTTGCCGCGCTTTGGTTTGCTGGCCATGGGGGGGAGCGCTGTGTTGGCCTTGGGCGTGCTGCCTTGGTGGAGCCAGACCTTGCAAGGACCGGTGCATGGTTTGGCCGCAAAGGCCTTAAGTCAACCGGCGGTGCAGTGGGGCGTGCATTTCCCTTCTTTTGCTCTTTACCGGCAAAGCCCTGCGCCACGGCGTGCGCCACAAGAAGGCGAGTTGGCCTTAGTTCGCACCGATCAACCTTACTGGCCTGAGGACTGGACTGTGGTTGCCAGCGAACGAGGTTTTGCATTGGTTCTCAGACCTGCAGGGTCCAAACTTCCCCCTTGAAAATGGGCAGCCCCCTAAAGCTTTGCCATGACTGAACCTCATCCTTCTTCCAAAACGTCCTCACCTTGGTGCTGGCAAGCATGGGGAATGCTGATTCTGCTGCTGCCCGGGTTATGGCTGCTACGCTTGTTCACTGCCTCTCACAGCGGCGCTGGCTTGTTTGTCGATGAAGCGCAGTACTGGGAATGGAGCCGGGAGCTGGCTTGGGGTTATTACTCCAAGCCCCCGTTGTTACCGTTCTTGATCAAGTTGTCGGTTTGGGTGGCAGGCGACGCGACAACCGGTGTGCGCTGGTTGGTGCAACTGTGTTGGGCAGTGGTGCCTTTGGTGCTTTGGCGTTTGGGTTGGGAAATGCAGCGCGACAGTCAACAGCCTCTGGCATCTCCTCATGCTGTGGGCGCTTGGGCTGCTGTGCTGTTTGCCAGTAGCTTGGCAAGTGGCGTGCTGGGACAAGTGGCCACCACCGATGGTCCGCTGGTGCTGTTTTGGTCCTTGCAACTGTGGCTGGTCTGGCGCGCAATGGCGCATCCCTTACGCTGGTCACGATGGCTATGGGTAGGCGCTGTGCTGGCCTTGGGTGTGTTGTCCAAGTACACCATGTCAGCCGTTTTGGCGAGTTGGGTGGTGTGGTGGTGGTTTGGCCACAGAAGCGTTGCTGTTAGCAAAGGCATGGTGTTGGCTGCTGGTTTGGCCGCCTTGGCTTTGTTACCGCATCTGGCTTGGAACCACGCCCACGATTGGCCCACCCTGAAACACACCGCCGATTTATTGTCTGGCGGCAGCGCTTCCTCTGGCTCGTTCTTTGCCAAATTGTTGCCCCGCCTTGTTGAATACCTTGGCTCGCAGGCCTTGTTGGCAGGTCCTGTTTTTCTCTGGGTATCTGTGCTGGTGGTCATGCGACTATGGATCAAGCCAGCGAGCACACCACTGAGCTTTTCCATCCGCCCTGCCTTATGGGCTTGGCATGGCAGTTGGCCTTTATGGGCCATTGGGGGCCTGCAAGCCATTCAAGGCACGGCTCAAATCAATTGGCCAGCACCCGCCTTGCTAGGCGCCTCTGTGGCATTGGGCTGGTTGTTGGGGGCGCGAGCAGCACCCTGGCACTGGCGTAAGCCATTGGCGGTGCTTCTCGTAGCCAGTTTTTTCTCAACGGCTTTGTCGTTGGGGGGAGATTGGCGAGATCGTTTGGGCTTGCCTGTCAAAACATCCAAATGGGACTTGTGGGGCCGTGCGAGGGGTTGGGAAGAAGCCTTAAAGCTGCTTCAGCCCTTGGTGGCGTCCCACCCTGACGCAATATTGGTCGCCCTTGACCGCACACTCATCATTCACGCTGCCTATGCTTGGCGAGAACAGAAAGTCATGGCATTGAGTTGGCAACAAACACCCTACCCTTTGCACCATTACGATTTACTTTACCGTTTTGACCCCGCCCAACACCAAGGTCCGGTTTTGCTGTTGGTGATGGGAGAGTTACCTGGTTTTATGCGTGAGCGTTACAAGCGGGTTGAGCTTTTGTCCGATCCTGCCCCCGCTGGACGACCGCTGTTTTTGTGGCTATTGAAGGAGCCTCAATCTTGAAAGCCCGTCAACGCGAGTATTGGCTAGGCGGCACGGGTTTGGCTTTGTCGTTGCTGTTGTTCACGCTGTGGCCAACGCTTGATCTGCAGGTTTCCTTGGCATTTTTTGACATGCCAAGTGCCACCTTTCCAGCCAACAAGCTGCCTTGGGTGCATGCGATTTATGTGGCCACGCCATGGGTGGGCCGAGCGGCGTTCGTACTGTGCTGTTTGGGTTTGTTGTATCTAAAGATACGCCCACAAGCTCAAAGGCTGGGTTTGCAAAGACGTCTGCTTGCATGGGTACTCATGGCGGTAGTGGGCTTGGGTGTGGTGGTGGACTGGGGGTTGAAAAACAACGTGGGGCGTCCTCGCCCCGAGCAATTGCAACTGTTCGGCGCTGACAAACCTTTTGTCCCCGCTTTTCAATGGAGCACACACTGCAATGTCAACTGCAGCTTTGTCAGCGGTCATGCAGCCAGTGGATTCAGCTTGATGGCTTGGGGCATGTGGGCGGGTTGGCAGCGTCGTCAAAAATTCTTGCTGATGGGTCTGGTTGCTGGTGCAGGCATAGGCGCAGTCAGGGTCGCCCAAGGCGGTCATTTTTTCAGCGATGTGGTGTTTTCTGGCTGGGCTGTGTGGCTCACCTATGTGTTGATTCGCCGTATCTGGTTGGTGCTGCGCCTGCGCCGTTTGAAGGACTGCCAAAATACGGCTTCGTCTCTGAAATAATCGTCCGCAGCCATTAACGCAAGTTTTGTTCAACTATGAGAAAAAATTACATCCCCTCATGGAACTCCTAATAGACCCCATATGTGGGTGGCATTGGCCACCTTGACCGTGCTGGAGTTGGTACTGGGTATCGACAATATTATTTTCATTTCGATCTTGGTGAGCAAACTGCCAAAGGCGCAGCAGGAAATGGCGCGTCGCATTGGTTTGTTCATGGCGATGTTCATGCGCATCGGTTTGCTGCTTTTACTTTCAGTGATCATTGGTTTGGTCGAACCCATTTTCACGGTGTTGAGTCAACCCTTTTCTGGTCGAGACCTGATATTGCTGGCGGGTGGTTTGTTCCTCATCTGGAAAAGCACCGGTGAAATTCACCATTCGCTGGAAGGCGACGAGGCGCCAGCGAGTGTGAATGCCAAAGCGAACCTGATGGCCATCATTTTGCAAATCATCCTCATCGATTTGGTCTTTTCGCTCGACTCCATCATCACCGCCGTGGGCATGGTCGACGATGTGCGCATCATGATTGCGGCTGTCGTCATATCGCTGGGTTTGATGATGTTGTTTGCCAAGGGGATTGGCCAGTTTGTTGACGCTCACCCCTCTATCAAGATGCTGGCTTTGAGTTTTTTGGTGGTGGTCGGTGTGGTGCTGGTGGCCGAAGGGTTTGGCCACCATGTTCCCAAAGGCTATATCTACTTCGGCATGGCTTTCGCTTTTGGGGTGGAAATGCTCAACATCCGCTTTCGCAAAAAACGCTCTCACGCTGTGCAACTTCGCCACTCCACCATGCCTGGTGAAGACGATTGAGAGGCGTTTTTGTTAAATCACAGCTTATGGGCACGCTGCTGGTGTGTACCTTGTGGCCAACACTTGGTTTAAGCCAAAGCGCAAGTTGTCTTCAAAGCTCAACCTACTATGCTGAGTTTTACCAAGGCTTGTACACCATGCACCGGCATGGCTTGGACACCTTTCCCACGGATTCAGCTGATAGACAGTTGTATTTTTTCCAAGTCAAACGCAACGGCGACAAAGTTGAAGCCAATGTGGTGAAAAGCGTAGAGGCAGATAACTCCTTGCCCTCTAGCGATAAAAACAAACTCATTCAACTGCACCATGCGGTTGGCCAGCGGTTTCGCGAGATGGCAGCGACAGACGCTCAAAACGCTCAACCCAAAGACAGGACCAGCGTTTTACGGTCGCTACAAGAAGCTTGTCTGTAAAAAAACAGTTGGGCCTTCGTCAAAACCGACTAGCAACCCGAATCATTCACAGCCCCATCAGGCATCACGGTTTTGCAAAACTTCGCGTCATCGAGTTTGGCGTCATCCATCTTGGCACCCTTGAGGTTGGTACCAAGCAACAAAGCGCTTTTCAAATTGGCCATGGTCAGCACCGCTTCACCCAAATCAGCACCGCTCAAATTGGCTTCACGCAAATAGGCATTGGTGAAGTTGGCCAAATGCAAATTCGCGCCGGTGAAGTCGGTACGGCGCAAGTTGGCGTCTTCGAAATTAGTCACCAAAGTGCGTTTCTCCATGGGTCGCTCGGCCATATTGGCCTTGTCCATCTTGGCCCCCGAGAGGTTGGCGTTTTGAAAGTCAGCGCCGCGCATATCGCGACCGCTCATGGGGGCATCTGTCAAATCGCAGTATTTGCACACATTGGTGGTCTTGAAGTCGTCAAACTTCGTTGCGTCAAAAGCACCCACCTGAAAAGGCCAAGCCCATGCAATGGAAGATAACAACACGGCAAGCCTGGTGGCTGGAGATTTGGAAAGCACAGAATTCCTTTAAAAAAGATCGATATTCACAGGGAATAACACCCAACCCTTGAGCAGGTGGGAAATACACAGGCCCCCTTCGCCTGATTGCGAACCATGCGATCATTGCCACCCTGTTGTTGAGATCGCACCCATGTTGTTTGCCCATTCTCGCTTGTTTGCTTCCAGCACTGCCGCCTTTGCCCTGATGGCAGGTTGCTTTGTGCCCAGCCACTGGCCAATGCACAAACCGAGGCCACCCGCAGCAACCCTAGCCCAGTCACGATCAACCAGCCAGGTTCGCCTGCGGTGCTGATTGATGGCAACAAAATCATGGATGCCAAACCTGCTACAGCGACCAAGCCCCGCAAGCCTGCCGCGCCTGCACCTGCTGACAGTTACACCTCACGCGGTGGTGTGCCGCAAAGCAGTACCGAAGAAACACATCTGTCCAATGGCTTGGTGTGCAAAACAGAAAAAGGGCAGCGCACATGCCGCTGAAAGGGAAAACTTGGCGGCTGTGCTTGGCCACCGTGTCTGCCAGCTTGCTCAGCGTCAGCGCATGGGGTTACACCGTCACCTGTGAAGCGCAAGGCAGTTTTCCAGAGATGGAGAAAATCGTGGTCAAACCTGCGACGGTGGAAGTCAATATCGAGAGCATTGGCAACCATTTGTACATCAAGATTGAAGGGCCCAAGCTGTATGGCATGTTCGTCAACACCCTGATTACCGAAGAATTCAAAGGCCAAGACCTCACCTCCAAAACCAGCATTTGGGTCAAGCGCAAACATATTGCGAGCCAAGAAGAGGTTGAAATCAAAATCACCCGCCAACCCGTCACGCTGTATGCCATGAAAGATGTGCATCGTTATGGTAAAAATTTAAAATTTGTAGTCACTGGTCCCTGTCAACTTCCCTCTTAATATCCCAACTCACCATGTCCGATTTAACTATTCGCAAGCTACTGATCGATCTAGAAGCGCCCTTTGAGTTGCGTTGGAATGGCGGCGACGCCTTCAGCTCGGCATTGATGAATGCCTTGTCGATGAGTTTTCCTGTGGGAGAGCAATTCTTCATCGACTCTTTGCGCCGTGGCATCAAAGAATTAAGCCCTGAAAAAAGCCTTTTTGCAAAAGAGGTGAAAGGCTTTATCGGTCAAGAGGCGACACACCGACGAATTCATGAACGCTTTAACCACCATGTTTTTAACCATGGCATGGTCAATCATTGGGAAAAACGGATTCTTCGCCGTATTGCTCTTATCAACCAGAAAAAAGCCATTCATGCGGTAGCAGTCACAGCCGCCTATGAGCACTACACCTCGGTGTTCGCCGCTTGGTTGCTTAACCACCCAGACTTTTTGGCGCAAGCGCCACAGCGTCTGCAAACCCTGTGGATGTGGCATGCCAGCGAAGAAACCGAACACCGCAGTGTGTCTTTTGATGTTTACCGCGCCATGGGTGGCAATGAAGTTTGGCGTAAACGCTGGATGATCACCGTCACCATCTTTTTCTTGACCGACATCTTGCGACAAACCTGTCACAACCTTTGGCGCGACGGTAGCCTCTTTAAACTCAGCACGTGGCGCAGTGCGCGACGGCATTTGTTCGCCAAAGAAGGCCTGCTCACCAGCTCGTTTGCGGCTTGGAAACAGTATTTCCGTGCTGAGTTTCACCCTGCCCAGCATGACGACCAGTTGTCGAGGCAGTGGTTGCAAACACACCAACAGGCGTACCAAGCGATTGGTCAGTCCACTTAAACACTGATGAAGTTAAAGCCACCATGATCGACCCACAAGCCAAGGCGCTCTTACAACTCATGGTGGACCGCGGTGTGCCACCGGTCAACACGTTGCCGCCCAAAGAAGCGCGAGATTTTTATGTTTTGCGCAAGGCTTTGACGCAACCTGACCCGCCCGTCATGTCGTATGTGCATGACCATTTACCCAACTTGGGCGGTGTGCAAGTGCCTGTGCGTGAATACCGCCCCATGGGTGTCACTGCCAACGAGGTCTTGCCTGCATTGGTTTACTTCCATGGCGGTGGTTGGGTGATTGGCAACATCGAAACCCACGATGTCTTGTGCCGTCAACTCAGCAACGCCAGTGGCTGTGCGGTGTTTTCGGTGGACTACCGCTTGGCCCCAGAGCATGTGTTTCCAGCGGCCTACGACGATGCATTGGCTGCTTTCAACTGGGTGATTGCACAAGCGGCTGCTTTGCACATCGACCCACGCCGTGTGGCGGTCGGTGGCGACAGCGCCGGTGGCAATTTAGCT
>RFMX01000067.1 GCA_009927495.1 Betaproteobacteria bacterium | reverse complement strand
GCGTTGAAAAATTTCCAAGGACTGTTGGGTGTAGCAAATGCCTCTGGAGGATGCGCCTTTGACGCCCACGGTGTTGTCTTCATCCAAAAGTACCGCAGGGATGCGCAGTTGTGCCAATCGGCAAGCCAATGTCAGACCTGTTAAGCCGCCGCCCACAATCACCACAACGTGGTGATGGCGCTTACCCTCAAGCAGCTCTGGTGGAACGCAGAACGGGTACTCGGGCAGGGCGTAGCCGTTGGTGGGCAAATCAGGCATTGAGTTCACGATCAAGGCGGCGTCTTTTCTTCTCTTCGTTCCATGCTTGTAATTGCGCATGCACATCCAAGCTTTCGTGGTGCATTTGGTTTTTATCAGCCAATTGAGCGGCTAACTCTAGGCGAATGCCATTGGGGTCAAAGAAATAAATGCTTTTGAAAATACGATGGTCTGTGACACCCAGCACTTCCACGCCATGCGCCTCAAGGCGCTTTTTCATCCCCTCTAAGTCATCGATGCTGCTGACATTGAAAGCGATGTGGTTGACCCAGGCGGGTGTGTTGGGCGAAGGCTCGCAAGCGATGTCATCACCCAAGTCGAAGAAGGCAATGAAAGAACCGTCTTGCAATTGAAAAAAGAAATGGGTGTAAGGGCAGTATTCACCGGTGCTGGGTACATGGTCATTTTTGATGACGTGGTAGAGGGGTAAACCCAAAATATCCTCGTAAAAATGACGGGTTTCTTCAGCATCCCGCGCTCTGTAAGCATAGTGGTGCAAGCCATGAACTTTGGCAGCGGGTGGCAGGTTGTGTGTGTCCATCATGGTTGCTTGTCCTGTGTGTCTCAGTCAGTTTACTTGACTGCCACGGCCTTCGGCCTCGCAGTGACGAGGTTGCCATTGCAACCTAGAGCCGTCATTGCGAACGCAGTGAAGCAATCTTTTCAACATTTACAAGGGTAATTGAGTTTTAATAGTTATGTTCAATAATGCGGATTGAAACATCCGATTGGACATTTCAACCTTGCAAGCTAATCTTGCCGCTCTTTGATCGTCAAATCAAAGCATTTTCATCAACCCAAGGAGATTCCTCATGTCAGCTCTTAAAGGCTCTAAGACAGAAGAAAACCTGAAGGCCGCCTTCGCAGGCGAGTCTCAGGCCAACCGCCGTTACCTGTATTTCGCGAACAAGGCCGACGTTGAAGGCCAAAATGATGTGGCAGCGCTGTTCCGTTCGACCGCCGAAGGCGAGACCGGTCACGCCCACGGTCACTTGGAGTGGCTTGAGCAGTGCGGCGACCCCGCCACTGGCTTGCCCATTGGTGCCACCCGTGACAACCTGAAAGCTGCAGTGGCA
>RFMX01000310.1 GCA_009927495.1 Betaproteobacteria bacterium | reverse complement strand
TGAAGGCGGCATGCCTGAAGACCCGGCGGCGTATGTGAAGCGGGTGAATGCGTTATTGGTCTAAGCCATCAACTCGATTTGCTCGCGCAGCGTGTCGCACTGCCCTCGCCAATAGTCGGCAGTACCAAACCAAGGGAAGTGCATAGGGAAGGCCGGGTCGTCTTGGCGGCTGGCCAACCAAGCGCTGTAGTGGATGATGCGCAAGGTGCGCAGCGGCTCTATCCAACGCAACTCTTGCCTGTCAAACGGCCGCATGGTTTCATAGCCCTCTAAAACAATCGCGATTTTTTGGCGACGCTCCATCTCATCGCCATACAACAGCATCCACAGGTCTTGCACCGCAGGGCCCATGCGCGCATCGTCCAAGTCCACAAAGTGCGGCCCTGCTTCGGGCATGCCTTCAGGCGTCCACAAAATATTGCCGGGGTGGCAGTCGCCATGCAAGCGCAGCATTTGTATCTGCTCGGGCATACGCGCTTGCACCATTTCAAGCGCTTGGTTGCAAAGGACCAACCATTGCTGCATCACTTCCGGAGCAACCCAAGCGTTGCGCACCAACAAGTCACGGGACGCCTCGCCAAAGGTTTGCCGGTTCAGTGCGGGTCTGTGGACAAACGCACTTCTCTCGCCCACCAGATGCATACGCGCCATCAAGCGCCCTATCCACATCAACACCTTGGGGTCGTCAAGCTCTGGCGAGCGTCCGCCACGGCAAGGGCTGACGCTGAACCAGAAATGTCCATCCACACCGTCATGAACAATGCGAGCTTCATGCAAGCTCATGCTGTTCAAGATGAGAGGGCCCACCACAGGAATATCTTCAGCCATCAACTCTGCTGTGAACACATTCTCTTCGCGAATTTGATCTTCTGTCCAACGATCAGGGCGGTAAAACTTAGCCACCACCGTGCTGTCGTCATCCAAATGCACTTGGTAAACACGGTTTTCATAGGAGCTGAGGGCGCTCATGCGACCATCTACCGGCAGACCTAAAGCGCTTAAGGCATCCAACACCACCGAAGGCGTGAGCGCTTGGTACGGGTGGCTCAACTACACACCCCATACCACAGGCTGACCTGCTCGATGACAGCGCTGCAACATATCGATGATGGGCTTGGTTCTTTGCCGCAAGCTGATGGCCTCGAATTTGGGTGGCGTTTGCCCATGGGCTTTGGCCTGTGCCACAGCCTCAGCCTGTTGTATTTCTTCTGCGGCAACCGCATCTTGCAATGCCTTGATGGCCTTCGGCATCTGATCGGCTTCGATGATGCCCTTGGGTTCCACGGCCTTGCCAATCAAACTTAAAAACTGGCGACCCTGAGGTTCGAGCAAGATCAAGTCGCCGGTGGCTTTGGATTTGAATTTGTAAAGCATGTCGTCATTGTGCGCCACTCCTAGGTGTGGCGAAATGCAAGGCGTCCACCTACTCGATGGGCAGTCTTGCCAGCAGTATGTGATTGAAAGCGTCTGCCGCTTCAAACTGCACCCAATGACCTGCACCTTCAATGATGTCAAAGTTCATCAACTGGCATCCGGACAACAGCTCTGGCAACAAATGCAATGCACCTTCGTACAACGCGTCTTTCTCTCCCCAAATGCCACGCACTTCGCACGTCCATTGCTTTTGCAGTGACAGCAAGACATCGCTGCGCGCTATGCGTCGTCTGCGCAGACGATCGCGCAGCACATTGTGTTCTTGCATGGCTAACAAGTCTGCACTGATATTGTTTTCATCATGCACCATGATGGCCAATAAATTGTTTTTGTGGATGGCCATGCGTTCTTCGCTTGTCATACCTGCTCTGAACCCACGCATATTGGGTATGTTGTTGGACAAGCCCAGACCCGGAACCCCTACCAGCACCATACGCTTGATAAGCGAGGGTTGCTGCGCAGCCAAGAAGCCGGCCATCAATCCGCCGAAGGAGAAACCCACCATATCAACAGGTTCATCTTTGAACAAGGCTTCTAAGCCTTGCGCCAATGGCAGAGACAGGTCATCTGCATCCTCTGCACCAATGGGTAGTTCGGAGTCACCCAAGCCAGGTGTATCCAACGCCCATACCGCTCTGGTCTGACTCAGCGGTAAGACATTGCGTACCCAATGGTTCCAGCTGCCACTGCCCCCGTGCAATAACACCAAGGGCTTGCCTGCAGATGCATTCCACACATGCCACACCTGCATGCCTGAAGCAGTTTGCAATTCGATGCGCTTTGCATAGCTCAAGGCCTCGTTGAGTTCTTGCTTCAAATTCAACATGACTGGATGGGTGTGTGTATGTTTTGCTTCGCCACTGCGTGCCTCGCCATGACGGGCCTGGAATGCAAAACGCCCACTGGTTAGTGGGCGTTGTGTGTTTGGTTGCGCGAGCAAGATTTGAACTTGCGACCTTTGGGTTATGAGCCCAACGAGCTACCAGGCTGCTCCATCGCGCGTCGTGTGAGGGGATTGTAGCTCTTATTCGGCTACAGCAGGGGTTGTTTCGGCGATGTCAGGACGATCGACCAACTCGACCAATGCCATGGGTGCGTTGTCGCCAACGCGGAAACCCATTTTCAAAATGCGGGTGTATCCACCTGGACGTGTTTTGTAACGGGGACCGAGTTCAGCGAAGAGCTTGACCACGTTGTCGCGGTTGCGCAAGCGGTTGAATGCCAATCGCTTGTTGGCCAATGTGGGCTCTTTACCGAGGGTGAGCATAGGCTCGATCACGCGGCGCAGCTCTTTGGCTTTGGGTAATGTGGTTTTGATGGCCTCATGCTCGATGAGCGAGTTCATCATGTTTTGCAACATTGCCAATCGGTGTGAGCTGGTTCTGTTGAGTTTGCGTAGTCCGTGTCCGTGACGCATGGTGTTTCCTTTTTGAGATCTTCAGTTTTTTGCCGGCCGCCGTATCAGGTACGGCCAGGGGAGTGGCTGACTGGTTGTCAGCACTTGTTTTTATTAAATACGTTTGGCTTCCAAGCCTGCGGGTGGCCAGCTCTCGAGCTTCATGCCCAAAGTCAAACCACGAGAGGCAAGCACTTCTTTGATTTCATTGAGCGACTTGCGACCCAAGTTAGGTGTCTTGAGCAACTCGTTTTCAGAGCGCTGGATAAGGTCGCCAATGTAGAAAATGTTTTCTGCTTTGAGGCAGTTGGCAGAGCGAACGGTGAGTTCGAGTTCGTCCACAGGGCGCAACAAAATGGGGTCAAACTGCTGGGCGCTGCGTGGTGCAGGTGAATCAAAGGCAGCCAACTCATTGCCTTCGAGTTGCGCAAACACAGCCAGTTGTTCAACCAAAATCTTGGCAGATGAACGAACTGCGTCTTCGGCGTTGATGGCGCCATTGGTTTCGATCTCGACCACCAAACGGTCCAAGTCGGTACGTTGTTCGACACGGGCGTTTTCGACGCTGTAACTCACACGCTTGACGGGTGAGAATGAAGCATCCAACACAATGCGGCCGATGGATTTGTTGACTTCGTCCGCATGGCGGCGCATGCTGCCTGGTACATAGCCACGACCCTTTTCAACTTTCAGTTGAATGTCGATCTTGCCGCCTTGCGACAAATTAGCAATGACATGCTCAGGGTTGATGATTTCGACATCATGCGGTGTCTGAATATCAGCAGCGGTGACTTGGCCTTCGCCTTCTTTACGCAAGCTGAGGGTGACTTCGTCACGGTTGTGAAGTTTGAAGACAACACCTTTGAGGTTCAGCAAAATATTGACAACGTCTTCTTGTACGCCGTCAATGGATGAGTATTCGTGCAAAACACCGGCAATGGTGACGTCAGTGACGGCATAGCCGACCATGGATGACAACAAAACACGGCGCAAAGCATTGCCCAAGGTGTGGCCATAGCCACGCTCAAAAGGCTCGAGCGTCACCTTGGCTCGGTTGTGGCCGAGTTGTTCTACTTGGATGGCTTTGGGCTTCAGGAGATTGGTTTGCATTCGTTTTTCCTCTCAATGCCCCCGGTTCGTTACACCGGTAAGGCTAGATGATGACCCCTGCACACAGGTGCGGGCAGGGCGACGGATTCAAAGGGCCAACAAGCCCCGGTTAACGCGAATACAACTCGACAATCAGCGATTCGTTGATGTCGGCAGCAAATTCGTCACGGTCAGGCGCCTTCTTGAAGATGCCTTCGGCTTTGTCGATGTTGACGTCGACCCAAGCAGGAATGCCGACTTGGGTAGCCAGTTGCAAGGCTTCCAAAACACGGCCTTGCTTTTTAGATTTTTCACGCACACCCACCACATCGCCTGACTTGACGAGGTAGGAAGGGATATTGACTTGGTGGCCATTGACCGTGATGGCTTTGTGGGACACCAACTGACGCGCTTCAGCACGTGTGGAGCCAAAGCCCATGCGGTAAACCACATTGTCCAAACGTGATTCCAACAAAGACAACAGGTTGTTACCTGTATTGCCTTTTTGCTGATCGGCCATGGCGAAATAACGGCGGAACTGACGCTCCAACACGCCATACATGCGCTTGACCTTTTGTTTTTCACGCAACTGCAAACCGAAGTCAGACATGCGCTGACCAGAGGTGCGGCCGTGCTGGCCTGGTTTGCTGTCGAATTTCGCCTTGTCTGCGATAGAGCGTCGAGCGCTCTTCAAGAACAAGTCGGTGCCTTCTCGGCGAGAGAGTTTGGCTTTGGGGCCTAAGTAACGTGCCACTTGAACTTCCTTTTTGTCAACTGCCCGCAGCAAGTGCGGGGAGCCGTGGGTGCATTACCCG
>RFMX01000068.1 GCA_009927495.1 Betaproteobacteria bacterium | reverse complement strand
GAAGTTGCGCATACTGCCCCTTACTATTTCTTTGGCAAAGACGAAACCTTTGCTTTGGGTTGTGCCATTCCTTTTGGTTTGAACAGCCGTCAAATGACCTCTTGGATGTTCCAAGGCAATGGCTTGAAACTCATGCGTGAGTTTTACAAGCAATACAACATCGTCAACTTTCCTGGCGGCAACACCGGCGTGCAATGGGCGGTTGGTACCGCAAGGAAATCAAATCTGTCGCTGACATCAAAGGTTTGAAATTCCGCGTAGGTGGCTTTGCGGGCAAAGTCATTGAGCGCATGGGCGGTGTGCCGCAAAACATCCCTGGTGGCGAGATTTACCAAGCACTTGAAAAAGGCACGATTGATGCTGCCGAGTGGATCGGACCCTATGACGATCAAAAATTAGGCTTTAACAAAGTTGCACCCTTTTACTACTACCCAGGCTGGTGGGAGGGCGGTCCGCAGTTGGATATTTATATCAACGACAAGGCCTACAACAGCTTGTCTGCTGAAAACAAGGCCATCATCGAATGCGCCTCCGCCTTTGCCCATGTGGAATGCCAAGCCAAATACGATGCTCGCAACCCCGTGGCTTTAAAGCAATTGGTGGCGGGCAAAACCAAGGTCTTACCCTTCCCCAAAGACGTGATGGACACTGGCTTCAAAGAGTCCATGGCTTTGTACGATGAACTCAGCGCCAAAAACCCCAACTGGAAAAAAGTCTATGAAGACTATTCCGCTTTCCGTCGTGAGCAAAACCTCTGGTTCCGTTTTGCCGAAGCGTCATTTGATCGTTATATGCAAAGTGTCAAACTCTAAAAGGATTCCATGACCATCTCTATGTACCAGGCCAGTGTGCCCCGCATCGTCAATATGCTGACGAATTTAGACCACCTGTTGGACAAGGCCTTGGTACATATAGAAACCAAGAAGTGGAATGAGTCTGCTTTGACGCAGTTTCGTCTTTACCCGGATATGCTTCCCATGACACGGCAGGTGCAGATCGCTTGCGATACCGCCAAAGGTGTGGTGGCACGTTTGGCGGGGGTGGATATACCTGCTTATGAAGACAATGAGGTGAGCTTTGCTGACCTGAAACAACGTATTGCCAAAACCATGGCTTTTATCAATGGTTTTGGCCCCGCGCAAATCGACGGCACCGAAGACAAAGACATTGTCACCAAGCGGGGCGACGTGGAAACCCACTATAAAGGCATGCAGTTTTTACTTAACCACGCCATGCCCAATATTTATTTCCATGTCACCACGGTCTACACCATCCTAGGCACAACGGCATTGAAATAGGTAAGCGAGATTACTTGGGCAAGGTATAAAAAAAAGCCCCTTCAGGGGCTTTTTTCATGG
>RFMX01000390.1 GCA_009927495.1 Betaproteobacteria bacterium | reverse complement strand
CCCGAAAAATGATTGGCGATTGTAGGAGTAAAGAATCAGTGCTTGGGACCCGTTCGTGACAGCTTGCGGTACAGCGTCGCCCGACTGATACCAAGGGCTTTAGCCGCTTGAGAAACATTCCCACGCGATAAATCGATGGCTTTACGAATCATGGCCGATTGCAATTGGTGCAAGGGGCCTGTGGCGCTGATGTGCGTGGCTTGTTCACAATTTTGTTCAATAAATGCCCGAGCTTGCAAATGCAAACCGCTCCACAAAGGCACATCCAAATAATGGTCTTTGGAGGCGGCGTCAAATAGCAGTGTCCAAGGCAAGGCAAAGACATCGCTGGCATGCAAGGGTTTTCCCGTGTTGGGAAAAAGGTTCAGCATTTCACGTGCGGCGATATTGGCACCAAGTACCTCACCTTCGCTGCTGAGCAAGACCAAGCCATCGTTATCGTCACCCATCAAACGGCCTGGCCAGTTCAAACGCAACAACAAATCATGTGCTTGGCGAAGCAACAAAGCATTGCCGATGGTGCGAGCCGACAGGGCTGCCAAGTGCATCAGTTCGGGCGCTCTGGGCTGTTGATGCCCGTGAGGTCAAGCATGCCGATGCAGTTGCCTTGGGCCCCCAAATGGGTGCACCAGCGCAACTGTAAACAGAGGTGTCGCGGAAAAAATGCTCGCCACGGTGCAGCCAAACAGGGCGCAGCTCGGTTAAAGCAGCGCTGATGGCGGTGGTACCTACTGACTCCTCAGACAAGTCCACACCGACACGCGCAATCGCTTCCACCCTTTTGTCGTGGCGGTTGATGCTGCCGCCCACATCCAAAACCACGCCTTTGGCGTCTGTCAGCAAAGCGAAAAAAGAGGTTCCTGCGATGGCGCGGCACAAGCGTTCGATTTCGGGCTGCGCTGCTTGAACAAAATCGCGTTGAAGATCGAGTGTGCGGGCAATGTGTGCAGCAGAGACTGATTCAAAAGCCACGTTGTAGTCAGGGTGCAATCCATTGCTAAGGCAGCGACGCCAGCTGTGGGAGATCCACTCGGGCAATGTGGAGGAGGCTGGCCCTCCATCGAACAACACGGCAAGCCTGTCTTGCTCAAGCAAGGCAAGTCTGTCAAGGGAGCTAACTGCTGTGTTCATGAGGTACTCACTTTGTGTGACGTGGCTGACAGCGGGCTTACCGAGACAGTATCAATCCCACCGTCTTGATGCCGGCAAGTGTCAAGAGCAAAGAGCCAAGCAAGTGCAAACCTGCGGTCATCAATGCCAACACAAATCGCGACTGCAGCAGCATGGCAAGCACCTCGGCACTGAAAGAAGAAAAGGTGGTGAGCGCCCCCAAGAAACCTGTGATCAGCAGCAGTCGCCACGCGGGGTCTAGGTCGGGCAAAGCTTGAAAGACCGCGACGCACACACCAATGAGGTAGCCACCGATCAAGTTGGCGTATAGCGTTCCCCAAGGCAGTGTGCCGCCAACATTGAACAAAAGCCCAAGTTGCCAGCGAGCCAAAGCGCCAGCACAGGCTCCGATACAAATGGCGATGACAGCACTCATAAGGTGTTTCAGGGATACAGATACCGCATTATCAATCGATGTGGAGCTGAGCCAAACCGTCGCAGGCAAAGCGTGGTTTAATTTTCCACATGCAAGTTAATCAAACTGATCAGCGCTGGCAATTTTGGATTGACCGTGGCGGCACCTTCACGGACATCGTGGCGCGAGATCCTTTGGGGAATTTGCACACCCACAAACTGCTGAGCCAAAACCCGCAGATGTACGCGGATGCCGCGGTGCAAGGGATACGCGAGTTGCTGGCTTACAGACCCATGAACCCGTACCGGCTGAGCGCATTGCCTGTGTACGCATGGGCACCACAGTGGCGACCAACGCCTTGCTTGAGCGTAAAGGTGAACCCACGTTGTTGGCCACCACCCGAGGTTTTCGTGATGTGCTTCGCATTGCTTACCAAAATCGCCCTCGCTTATTTGACCGACATATCGTCTTACCCGAGATGCTGTACAGCGAAGTCTTAGAGGCTGATGAGCGCATGGGCGCACATGGTAAGGTGGTTCAAGAGTTGGACCAAGCAGCGCTGCGCTTGGGCTTGTCTGCCGCCTATGACAGGGGCTTGCGTTCGGTAGCGATAGTGTTTTTGCATGGCTACCGTTACAGCGAGCATGAACAACAAGCCGCAGCTTTGGCCAAGGATATTGGGTTCACCCAAATCAGTACCTCGAACCAAACCAGTCCCCTGATGAAGATGGTCAGCCGTGGGGACACCACCGTGGTTGACGCGTATTTGTCGCCCATACTGCGTCGCTATGTGGACCAGTTGGCGCAGCAGTTGCCAGGGGTGCCGCTGCTGTTCATGCAATCTTCTGGCGGCTTGGTAGACGCCCAAGCCTTCCAAGGCAAAGATGCGATTCTGTCTGGACCCGCTGGTGGCATCGTGGGCATGGCAAGAACTGCTGAAGCAGCTTTTGCCCATGGGGATGGATTGGAAGGCAAGGTGCGTGTCATTGGTTTCGACATGGGTGGCACGTCTACCGATGTCAGCCACTACGCGGGTGAGTTGGAAAGAGAGTTCGATACCCAGGTGGCAGGCGTTCGCTTGCGCGCTCCCATGTTGCACATTCACACGGTGGCTGCGGGTGGCGGTTCGTTGCTGCAATTTGACGGTTCACGTTTTCGGGTGGGACCGCAAAGCGCAGGTGCAGACCCAGGGCCCGCTTGCTACCGGCGTGGTGGTCCCTTGACCGTCACGGATGCGAATTTACAGTTGGGTAAATTGCAGGCCGCCTATTTTCCCGCCGTGTTTGGTCCTGAGGGCAATCAAACTTTGGATGCGCAAGTGGTGGAACAAGGCTTTGCACATCTTGCCCAGTTATCGAACAAAACACCCGAAGAAGTTGCCGAAGGCTTTGTGCATATCGCGGTGCAGCAAATGGCACATGCGGTACAAAAAATTTCGGTGGCCAGGGGCTATGACGTCACTGGCTATACCTTGCAATGTTTTGGGGGTGCAGGGGGGCAGCATGCTTGCGCTGTGGCTGATGCACTGGGGATGTCGAAGATTTTGATCCACCCTATGGCGGGTGTATTGTCTGCCTATGGCATGGGCTTGGCATCGCAAAGCTTGATCAAAGAGCAAGCCATCGAGCAGACCTTGGAGGCATCTGTCTGGCCTCAATTACAAGCCACTTTGACCCATTTGTCCTTGCAAGCCCAAGCGACCTTGCGCTCCCACATCACCGATGGTGGTGACTTGCAAACCCATGAACGTGTGCACCTGAGATATGCAGGCAGTGATTCGCCTTTGGTAGTCGCCATGGGGAGCATTGCCGAGGTGAAGGCGGCGTTTGAGGCCGCGTATTTGCGCCGCTTTGCGTTTGTCATGCCGAATAAGTCTTTGGTTGTTGAGGCAGTGTCGGTGGAAGTCATATTGGCTGGCGAGCAAACCCCAGAACCCATGCTGCCGATGGCACCTTTACGCGCTATGCCGCCACACACATTGACCCGAATGTATTTGCATGGTGCTTGGCAAGATTCGGTCTTGGTTCGCCGTGAAGACATGCAAGCTGGCGATCACGTTATGGGGCCTGCGGTGGTGGTGGAGCGCCATGCCACCACCGTCATCGAACCCGGCTGGCAAGCCAAGTTGACTGCCTTAAACCATTTGGTGTTGCTGCGCATCTCCCCTCGCATGGCACAAGTAGCCGCTGGTACCTCGGTGGACCCGATTCAATTAGAGGTTTTTAACAACCTCTTCATGAACATTGCCGAGCAAATGGGCTTGCAGTTACAAAACACAGCGCACTCGGTGAACATCAAAGAGCGTCTCGATTTTTCATGCGCCATTTTCAATCAACAAGGCGAGCTGATTGCCAACGCCCCCCATATGCCTGTGCACCTGGGCTCCATGGGGGAGAGCATCAAGACGATTATTCGTGACAACGCAGGTCGTATGCAAGCAGGGGACGTGTATGTGTTGAACGACCCCTACCACGGTGGAACGCATTTACCCGATGTGACCGTCATCACGCCGGTTTACTTGGGCGATGCGCTTGAACCCGACTTTTATGTGGGGTCTCGCGGACACCATGCAGACATTGGTGGCGTCTCACCCGGTTCCATGCCACCGTTTTCCACCACCATCGATGAAGAGGGTGTGCAAATCCAAAATTTCAAATTGGTGGAAAAGGGTGTGCTGCGTGAAGCGCCCATGTTGGCTTGTTGCAAAGTGGGGCCCACCCCAGTCGCAACCCTGCGCAAAATATCGCTGACTTGAAAGCCCAAATCGCAGCCAATGAAAAAGGCGCGCAAGAGTTGCGCCGCATGGCGGCGCATTACGGATTGCCCACGGTGCAAGCCTATATGCAGCATGTGCAAGACAACGCCGAAGAGTCTGTCAGACGGGCCATTACCCGCTTGGCAAAACGTTTGGGTGATCGCAAGTACCATAGCTTTGACTTCTCCCTAGACAACGGGGCTTGTATCAAGGTCAGTGTCTGCATGGATGCCCAAGCGCGAAGTGCGGTGGTGGACTTCACCGGCACTTCAGCTCAACAAAGCAATAACTTCAATGCACCCCGCGCCGTGTGCATAGCGGCGGTGTTGTATGTGTTTCGTACCTTGGTGGAAGACGACATCCCCTTGAATGCAGGATGTTTAAAGCCTATTCAGGTCATCATCCCAGCGGGTTCCATGCTCAATCCCTTGCCGCCTGCCTCAGTGGTCGCTGGCAATGTCGAGACCTCCACTTGCATCACCAATGCCTTGTATGGTGCCTTGGGTGTGATGGCGGGCAGTCAACCCACCATGAACAATTTCACGTTTGGAAATGCCACATACCAATACTACGAAACCATTTCAGGCGGAAGTGGCGCAGGACCTGTGTTCAACAGCAGTGGTGAGGTGGTGGGTGGTTTCAAGGGAACCGATGTGGTGCAAACCCATATGACGAATTCTCGTTTGACGGACCCAGAAGTGTTGGAGTTTCGCTTTCCGGTGCGTTTGCTCTCCTACCGTTTGCGCGAAGGTTCCGGCGGCCAAGGAAAGTTTGCTGGTGGCGCTGGTGGTATTCGTCGAGTTGAGTTTTTGGAGCCCATGACCGCAGGTATTTTGTCCAACGGCCGCACTTACCCCGCGTTTGGATTGGCAGGTGGCTTGGCTGGCTCACCTGGGGTGAACCGGGTCGTCAAAGCCAATGGTGAGGTGCTCATACTTGGTCACATTGATCAAGTGCAAATGCAAGTGGGTGATGTGTTTGAAATCCATACCCCTGGGGGCGGGCCTACCTTGGTACTTGAAACCGATATGAATGCACTGCAAGACCGCTGGTATTCAGCCAGTGGTGCTTCCGTGCCCAAGCGTATCGAAATGGTCAATGACAGCTGCAGTGCTGAAACGGCCTACCGTTTGGCCTGTGCAGGAACTGCCCTGTTTTGGCAAGGTGACTTTCAGCAAGCACGTCAATTGCTGCAAGCTTTGACGCGTCGCGTCAGTCGCACATCCACGGTGAAGTCAAGCAGTCTCGCTATGCCGCAAGCCTTTCATGCTTACCGCATGGCGCAGGCACAGCGTTCGCGAATATTGTCCATGTTGCTATTGCAAGTCGAGGGTGACTACAACATTGGTTTGCGTCGTGCGCCTGATGTACGCGACGCTTTGCGCAGTGCTTGGGGCGAGGCAAGGGGTCAAGCGCGGGTGCTGTCTTTGCGTGAATTGCTAGCTATCGTTAGCGCCTATGAGTGGCAGCGCAAAGGGATTGCTGTCAAGGCCTTGAGCGAGGACGGTTTTTTCATTCATTCGCGCTTGGGGTGTTTTCTCCCGTGCGAAATGAATACCTTGACCTGATTGCCAAGGCACCTCTGTCTTCGGTTGAAATGGCTTTTGACATTGGAACCGGCACCGGTGTGATTGCGGCTTTGTTGCTGATGCGCGGCGTCAAATACATTGTTGCCACCGACAGCAGCCAAGTCGCCTTGCAGTGTGCGAAAGACAATTTGCAGCGATTGGATTTGTCCTCAAAGGCGCAGTTCCAAATGACCGATGTGTTTCCCCAGGGTCAAGCAAATTTGATTGTGTGCAACCCGCCTTGGTTACCAGGCAAAGCCACGTCACTGTTGGAGCAAGCCATTTATGACCCCGACAGTCGGATGCTGCGTACTTTTTTGTCGGGTGTCGCGGCGCATTTGTCCCCAGGCGGCGAGGCTTGGCTGGTGGTGTCAGATTTGGCTGAGCACCTGCAACTGCGCTCTCGCGAGCAGTTGCTGCAATGGATAGAAGCGGGGGGCTTGCAGGTACTGGGTCGAGAAGATATTCGGCCAAGCCACCCCAAGGTTCAAGACAGTGCAGACGTATTGCATGATGCTCGAGCGCAAGAGGTCACATCGTTGTGGCGCTTAGGAGCGCGGGCCGCATAATCTGCCCATGAGAAAAAATTTCCCACTGCAGATAGATGGCCGCCACCCTGATCGGGTGCTTGATGCGGTGAAACACGAGGTACGCAAATACCTCAAGCGTGAGCGCAGGCGAGATTTACCTGAAGGTATCGATTTTTGGGACTTTGACTGCAAGTGCGGCTTGCAAGCGGCGGATGCCGAAGTGGTTCATGTGTCTGCCTTGATTGAGGCGATTGACGCACTGGCCAAAGCACAGGCCACGTCTGTTTACATTGAAATTTTGGCTAAACACGGTAAACGTACCCTCAAGCCAGACCTCATCCCTTTGGTGGATGAGCACCCTGAAGCCGATTTACCTGAGTAGGTGCTGTCTATGCGTGGCTTGTTGCAGGGTTTGAGAATTGTTGTCACCCAAGCTGAAGATTTCATGGGCCCGGCTTTATGCCAAGTGCTTTCCTCGCATGGTGCGACTGTGTTGGCAGATAGCAGAGAACTGCACCACCCTGATGCGCCACGCGAATTGGTGCAAAGCCATGGGCATATCGATGTTTTGGTCGCCAATTTGGCCCTGACTGCGCCATCCACACTGGCTAGTGAGGTGCAAGACGCTGAGTGGTCCAAAGTGTTTGATGTGATGGTTCACCCCTTGCCTAGGTTGCTGCGCGAGGTGGTGCCGCAAATGCAATCGCGTGGGCGTGGAAAGTTTTTGGTGATGGGCAGTGCCAGTGCATTGCGCGGCATGAAGCGAGCCTCAAGTTACAGTGCTGCCCGTGGTGCACAACTGTCATGGGTGCAAGCGGTGGGCGTGGAGTTGGCTCCATTGAATATCCAAGTCAATGCGATCGCCCAAAATTTTGTGGAGAACCCCACCTACTTTCCACCAGAAGTTCAGGCCCATCCTCGGTTTGTGGAGCGACTTCAACGTGAAGTCCCTTTAGGGCGATTGGTGAGGGCAGAAGAAGACGCAGAATTTGCGGCATACCTGTGTTCAGACAAAGCGGATTGCTTTGTGGGTCAGGTATTCCCTGTGTGTGGTGGTTGGATTCAGCGCTGAGTTAGTCTTCCAAAGCCAACAAACTGTTCACCAAAGCCGTGTGAAAGCGCTGAGGGTTTTGCATTTGAGGCGCATGGCCTAAGTCGGGGAAGAGAACCAATTTGGCGCCGGGTATGGCCTTGGCTGTGCGTCTTGCCAATTCGGGGTACAGACCCATTTGAGCTTTGATCTCGGGAGACACCAAGTCCTTGCCAATGGCGGTGTTGTCTTTTTCACCCATCATCAGCAGAGTCGGTACTTTGAGCAAAGGAAACTCGTAAACCACGGGTTGGTTGAAGATCATGTCGTAGAGCAAAGCCGAATGCCACGCCACGGTTGGTTTGTCGGGCCCGCGAAACATGCCCGCAATCATTTGCACCCAAGGTTCGTACTCGGGTTTCCATTCGTTCACGTAATAGGTCATTCGCTCATAGTTACGAATACGCTCATCGGTGACTTGAAGTTCCCGTTGGTACCACTGGTCAATGCTGAGGCTTGGCACGCCCATGGCCTTCCAGTCTTCTAGACCAATGGGGTTGACCATGACCAGTTGTTTGACCGACTGCGGAAACATCAAGGCATAGCGTGTGGCCAACATGCCACCGGTAGAGTGACCGATGACAGTGGCTTGCGATATTCCCAATGAATTCAACAAGGCATGGGTGTTATGCGCGAGCTGCTGAAAACTGTATTGGTAAGCGGCGGGTTTGCTGGATTTGCAAAACCCGATTTGATCGGGAACGATGACGCGAAAACCATATTTCTGCAATACCTCGTAGGTCGATTGCCAAGTGGCCGCGCAAAAATTTTTACCGTGCAACAACACAGCGACATGGCCATTCGGCTTTTCTGGCTTGATATCCAAATAAGCCATGTGCATCTCAAGTTGTTGCGATTTGAATGCAAACTTTTGCACAGGGGCAGGGTAGTCAAACCCTTCTAGCATGGCCCCATAACTTTGTTCTTGGGCTTGAGTGCAACCGCACCAAGCAAGGGCAAGAACAGCAAGCCAAGGGCTAAACCATTTCATGGCTGAGCGACCAGTTTGTAAACTTTTCCTGTGTTACCGAATGGCCCCATGCCTTCATGGGTCAGTACATAAATTTCACCATTTCGGTCTTCAGACAAGCTGATGATGCGGCTTTCAATTTGCATCATTTTTTCCAAAGGCCATTGCTTGTCATTTTGCATCTGGGGCACAGCGATAAAAAGTTGCCCCGATGCTTGTTTGAAAGAGGCACTCCAATCGGCGACCACAAGCTTGCCTTGCAGCAAGGGAATGGCCGGGCCTCGGTACATGCGAACACCGGTGACCGCAGTTCCGACGCCTTTGGTGTTGAGTGCGGAGTCTGGGTGATTGACTTGCATATTCGGGTACTCGACCACGGGCATTTGCAAAGGCTCTCCGCCAGTACCTTGACGGGCACACTGTGCAGGTGGTTTGCGCGGTTGCAAGCGATCAACGCAATGTGTTCCCTCTACCAAAGGCCAACCGAAGTTACCAGGGCGTTTGACGCGGTAAGCCGCCTCCCACAGGGTTTCTGCAATCGCGGTCACATACAAATCGCCACTGCCATTCTTGTCAAATGCCATGCGGTAAGGATTGCGAAAACCCCATGCCCAAATTTCGGATTTACCTTGCGACGCGTTCAAGGGGTTACCGTTGGGAATGGCATAGCCTGGGTAGCCGCGGTCCACATCAATACGCAAAATTTTTCCGTACAGGCTATGTTTGTCTTGCGCCATCATGTCCCAAATCAAACCTTCAGCTGGCACATTGAAGGCTTCCCAAATCACTGATTTACCAAAGCCGTGGGATGCACCACTGTCGCCCATGCCAATGAACAGCATGCCATCGGGACCAAAAGCCAAGCCACCACCGTTGTGTTTTCTGCTGGGCCAGTCTTGGGCAATCAATATGCGTTCGGTTGATACGTCAACAGGTCCCACACTGCCCAGTTTGGCCGTGAACTCTGAAATTTTGCGTGTATGGTTCCAGTTCTGGGGCGCACTGTCGCGCAATGGCGCTGAGTAGGAAATGAAAAAGCGCCCATTGCGGGCATATTGCGGATGCAGCGCAAAACCCAAAAGACCACGTTCTTCAAAATCGTTTTGCAGCGAGAACATGCGACTGCGCAAGTCTAGAAACGGCTCGGGCAATACCTTGCCATCAGGCATCAGCACTTTAACCAAACCATCTTGCTGCACCACCAGCATGCGGCCACTGCCATCAGGCAACTCTTCCAAATGCACAGGTGCTGTCAGGTCTTGGGCCAGCAACTGCAGTTGCAACTTGGGCGCTTGCGTTTGTGCATTTCAGAAAAGAGTCCAGACAGCGCAAAGACTAAAGAAAAAACCGAGAGTGAAAACAGGCGATGAAACTTCATAACAACAACATTCCTTTTGTTTCGATGAATTTCACCACATCTGTAAGACCAGTTTGTGTTTTCAAGTTAGTCATAACGAATGGCTTGACACCTTGGGGACTCGCTCGCATACGCTCAGTGTCCGATTGCATGATGTCCAAGTTTGCACCCACATGCGGCGCAAGGTCAGTTTTATTGATGATGAACAAATCACTCTTGGTGATGCCTGGTCCCCCTTTGCGTGGAATTTTTTCGCCAGCAGCGACATCAATCACATAGATGGTCAAGTCGCTGAGTTCTGGGCTGAAGGTGGCGGCCAAATTGTCGCCTCCGCTTTCAACGAAAACCACATCTGCATTGGGAAATTTTTCCAACATACGGTCAATGGCTTCAAGGTTGATCGATGCGTCTTCACGGATCGCGGTGTGCGGGCAGCCGCCGGTTTCCACACCCATGATGCGTTCAGCTGGCAAAGCCCCACTGATGGTCAGCAGACGTTGGTCTTCCTTGGTGTAAATGTCATTGGTGATAGCGATCAGGTCATAGTTGTCGCGCATGGCTTTGCAGAGCATTTCAAGCAAGGTGGTTTTGCCTGAGCCAACAGGGCCGCCAATACCGACACGAAGAGGCGGTAGTTTTTTGCTGCGATGGGGAATGTGGTGAAGCGGTGTGGTCATGATCGAAAGAGTCTGGAGTATTGGGTTTCATGGCGCGCTGACACAATGGCCAGTCGCGGGCTATAGGCTTGGCAGTTTTCAAGAGGTAAATGCATGGCGTGGTCAACTGCAGAAGGTATCTCGGCTGCCAACGCTGCCAAGATGCGTTGGCCGCTGAGTTGACCCAAAGGCACGGCTTTGATGGCTGCTTGAACCATATTTTCTGCCCAACCGAAAGCCGCAGCCACCAAGCCTTGGCGAATCGTGATGCCATGTGTGGACAACGCCAGTGCGAAGGCCAAAGGCCATGTGGGTGGAAGGTCTTCGCAGGTTTGCATACGCAAGGGGTCTGCATCGGCTTGGTTGCGCAACCAAATCAGCAAAGAGCGGCCCATCTGCTCGGTTTGTAAGCGCATTTCAAAGGTCTCACGGGTTTGCATCACCCAGTCGTTAAGTTGTTTCAACCTCCGTGCATCGTGTTGCTGCCAAGCAGGGATGGCTTGGGCCATGACAGGCAACTCGCTGCGCGACTGCACCAAATGCAAATGGTCAAGCAACCAAGACTGCGCAGTCGCTTCATCAAGTACCCATTGATGGGCTACTGCAGCCTCCATACCCTCTGAATAAGAAAAACCACCCACAGGCAAAGCCGGTGAAGCCAGTTGCAACAAGCGCAATAAAGAATGGGGGTCAGATTCCAATTAATGCCCGTGGTCGTGGTCATGTTCATGGCCATGATGATGCCCACCCCCATGCTCGCCATAAGCACCATTCTCTGGCTCAAAGCTGTCTTGCACTT
>RFMX01000355.1 GCA_009927495.1 Betaproteobacteria bacterium | reverse complement strand
GAAGGATTCGAACCTTCGCATGCTGGAATCAAAATCCAGTGCCTTAACCAACTTGGCGACTCCCCTACACGGGAAACCTGTCTTTCAACACGCTTCCAGCTAATCGTCGCAGGAGACCCATCGGTGCAAAGGATGAACCTCCAAATTGCTGCAAATCCGCCAAGTCCATCCTTCGGGGGGGTGAGGGTAACACCGTCGAAGACTCGATCTTGGCAAACACAGCGCTACCTGAACCTGTCATCCTTGGCTGCAAACTTTGGTTTTCCAGCCAGCTTAGGGCTTGGTTTACCTCTGGACACAGCCTTTGGGCAACAGCTTGCAAGTCATTGCGCCCGAAGGCGTAAGGCTGTGCAGCAAAGTCGAGCATTGTAGCAGGCTGAGAATCTCGAACCAGCGCAGGGTCTTGAAAAATCGTTGCGGTCGACAGGCCTTGATGCGGTTTAAGCACCACAAAACGCGCAGGCGGCAATTCCATTGCTTGCAGTTGTTCGCCAATGCCTTGCACCCATGCGTTGCGACCACCCAAAAAAAACGGCACATCTGCGCCCAAGGAAGCGCCCAAAGAAAGCAGGCGTGACAGTGGCCAGTTCAGCCCCCAAAGTCGGTTAAGTGCCAGCAAAGTGCTGGCAGCGTCTGAGGAGCCACCACCCAAGCCAGCTTCGGAGGGCAGGTTTTTTTGTACCCGAATCAAGGCACCTTGGGATGTGCCACTGGCTTTTTGTAAGGCTTGGGCAGCCTGCAAACACAGGTCAAGCGCAGGCAAGGGCATACCAAGGTCTTGACGTAAAAGTTGACCATCTTCTCGCAGGTCAAAGTGCAGCACATCCCACCAGTCGATCAGCATGAAAGCAGATTGCAGCAAGTGATAGCCATCGGTGCGACGGCCAGTGATGTGCAAAAACAAATTCAATTTGCCAGGCGCAGGTACATGGTGCAAGGACTTCATGGCATCAAACGGACTTCAGGGTTGGGGTCCAGCAGCACTGTTAACTGTAAAGCGGGCAGTGGTTGTTGCCGATCAGCCATGACGCGACGACCAGACGGCAAAGCTTGGGCATTGATTTGCCAGCCATTGACAGGCGGACCAGTGCGGTCTAGCCAAGCCATCAACTGTGGCAATGGCAAGGCCGCGCCTGTGAGGCGCAGTGTCAAATCATCCATAGAGACGAAATTTTGCACGTCCGATCCTTGCTGCAAGCTCGCCCCTTGCGAAGTCCCAGCGCACCATCGCCAAGGTGGTGCCCAAAGGGGACAACAGGACGAGTTGACCTTTTTCAGGACGGCCCGTCATTTCAAAAGCAGTGCTGAATTGCTCGGGCGGATTTTTAGCGACTCTGAGGGTCAAGCGACCCTCCCAGTGGCCTATGGCCTCGGGATTGGTGGGGTCCACCGCCACATGGCGCGGTGCAGTACTGCAAGAGCTAAGCAAAACAAGCAGGGCACAACCAAAAGCAAGCCAGCATTGTTTGATGCAAAGCATCAGAGCTTGACTTTCAAGCGCTTCAAGGTTTGTTGCAGCAGTTCATTAGATTTGTCAATACGCATGGCCTCACGCCAGATTTTTTTAGCCTTGTCTTGCTGGCCCAAGCTCCAATGCACTTCGCCTAAATGTGCGGCGATTTCCACGTCAGGCCGATTGGTATAGGCTCGCTCCAAGATGGCCAGAGCGGAAAGCTTGTTACCCATGCGGAATTCCACCCACCCCAAACTGTCGACGATGTAGGGGTCTTCAGGGGAAAATTCCAAGGCTTTGACAATCAGTTCACGCGCCTCATGCAGGCGTATGTTGCGATCCGCCAATGAGAACCCCAAAGCGTTGTAAGCGTGTTGGAAATCCGGTTTGGCAGCGATGATGCTGCGCAAAAGCTTTTCCATTTCATCCAAGCGGCCTAACTTTTCGGACATCATCGCGACCTCGTAGCGAAGGTCGAGGTCGTCGGGTTCGTCTTTGCTGGCTTTGCTCAGGACTTGGTAGGCGTCGTCGTATTTTTTGTAGTCGCGCAGCAGCTTGACCTCAGCTTGTAACTTGGCTCGCTTGGCTTGAGGGGTGTTGCTGGGAAGTTGTGCGATCAAGGCGCGGGCTTTGGCAAGGTCACCTTTGCTGGCGATCAGGTTGGCTCGTTGTACTTGCACTTGGGTGAGCTGCTCGGGGTCTTCAATTTTGTTCAGCCAAGACTCGGCTTCTTGGTTATTTTTGGCTTTGATGGCCAGTTGCGAAAGCATCAGGTAGGCCTGTGACAGACCTCGCACTTCTTGCTTGTCTTTTTCCAGTTCCAAGAAACGAAGCAGCGAGGCTTTGGCCTGCTCGTCTTGAGCTTGCTCGACCTGCACAGCGCCCAAGAGCAACCACACATCAGAGAAATTGGGCATGTCTTGCGATAGCTTTTGCAGCTGCACCAAGGCATCATTCAAACGCTGGGTGTCAATCAAAACTCGTGCGTAGCTGAGTTGCAGATTGGGTTGGCCGTTCTTTTTCAGCGCTTGCAAGACCAGTTCTTCCGCTTGCGATTCACCCAGCGACAACAATTCCAAGGCCAACATGGCAGGTTCGGGGGAATCGGGCGATTTGGCCAGCGCCAATTTGGCTGCTTCCACTGCTTGGGGGAGTTTTTTCGCCCAGATGCGCATGCGTCCGATGGTGGCCCAACTCACCCCGGCTGTGCTGGCTTGGGTGGTGTAAGGCGTCAAGGCTTGCTCGACCACAGCATTGGCCAATTCTTTGTCCTGCACCTGAGAATAAATTTGGGGGATGCCGGTGATACCTTCGGCCTGTTGCTCTGGCGGCAACAGGCTAATGCTTGAGCGCAGCGTGGTCACGCTTTCTGTCAGCTGGTTCAAGGCAATTTGAATTTGCAGCACATAGCTATTGGCTTCATGCGATTTGGGATGGGCTTTTTTCCAAGCTTTGGCGCTCTCTAGCGCCGAGGGGCCAGATCGGGCTGCAAAGGCCACTTCAACCGAGCGTTTGTAAACCGTTTCATCGCCGCTTTTGCGAGCGGCTTCAAAAATCATGGAGTAGCCAGCACCTGGGTTGCCTTGGGTGACCTGCATTTCACCCAGCAGGATGAGCAACATCCACTCCGCATTCAGTTTAGAGTTTTCAACGGCGGTAGCTTCAGCCTCTTTAGGGGGGGCCGATGGCTGTGCCCAAGCAGAGTTAAAGGTGCCGCTAAACAGGGCCAAACTGGTTGCGCCAACAAGCCAAGCACTGCGCAGTGCGGATGCAAATAGATAAGAGTTCATCGCGGAATGATAATCGCAGCATTCCCTAGTCTGCTTGCCATGCCTGAATTACCCGAAGTTGAAGTGACCCGCCTGAGTTTCGCCTCGCGTATCGCCGGTGCAAAGATCGCGAATGTGGCCATGGGCAAAGCTTTGCGTTGGCCTTTGGGTTGCTCCCCTGACAGCTTGCAAGGCATGGCTGTATTGGGTGTGCGTAGACGAGGCAAATACCTTTTGCTGGATTTAAGCCAAGGTTTGCTATTGATTCACCTTGGGATGTCGGGGTCTTTGTCTTTTGGCGAGGCTTTAAGTCCACCGGGGCCGCATGACCATTTCAATTGCTTGACTGACAAAGGCTTGTTGCGCCTGCATGACCCGCGCCGTTTTGGCGCAGTGGTTTATGCCCCCAGTCAAGACAGCCCGGTTGCCCAAAAATTGCTGGGAACCTTGGGTGTGGAGCCCTTGGAAGACAGTTTCGACCCAGAGTTGTTTGCCAAGGCACTGAAAACACGCCAAACCGTCATCAAGCAGTTATTGCTGGCAGGTGATGTGGTGGTGGGCGTTGGCAATATTTACGCCAGTGAAGCGCTTTTCATGGCGGGTATTCGACCCACCACACGCGCTCATCGCATCAGCAAACCCAGGGTATTGAAGCTTCACGCAGCGATTCGGGAAGTGCTGATGGCAGCCGTTGCCCAAGGTGGCAGCAGCCTGCGCGATTTTTCCAACGCGCAAGGACAAAACGGCTACTTCCAGTTGCAAGCCATGGTGTATGACCGAGCGGGAGAACCATGCCGCCAATGTACCGCAACCATTAAGCGCTTGGTGCAAGGACAGCGCTCCACCTTTTATTGCCCCCAATGCCAAAAGCCCTGAGTAAGTCGCCAAGCTTTGCCAAGCGTTTGGTGGCTTGGCAAAAGCAGCATGGCAGGCATGACCTGCCTTGGCAATCCAGTGCTGATCCTTACCGCGTGTGGTTGTCCGAAATCATGCTGCAACAAACCCAAGTGGTGACGGTGAAGGCTTATTACGACAAGTTTTTAAAGCGTTTCCCAACGGTATCTGCCTTGTCCAGTGCCAGCTTGGATGAGGTGTTGGGATTGTGGAGCGGGTTGGGCTATTACAGCCGCGCCAAAAATTTGCATCGCTGTGCGCAGTTGGTGGCACATGAGCATGGCGGTGTTTTTCCAAACACCAAAGACGCCTTGCAAACCTTGCCTGGCATTGGCCCGTCTACCGCGGCGGCCATCGCCTCTTTGTGCTTTGGAAAACGAGAAGCGATATTGGATGGCAATGTCAAACGTGTGCTGACGCGCTTACATGGCTTTGGACACGATTTGTCGGTGGCTGCGCATGAAAAAGCGCTTTGGCAAATTGCCCAAGACGTGTTGCCTCACCAAGAAAGCGATATGCCAACCTACACCCAAGGCATGATGGATTTGGGTGCGACTTTGTGTACGCGCAGCCAGCCTGCATGTGAGCGCTGTCCCATGCAGGATATCTGCGTCGCGCACCACGAAGGCCGAGCCAGCCATTACCCTGTCAAGTCACGTAAGCTCAAACGCAGCGCTCAGGTGATGTGGCTGCTGTTTGCTCGCTGCGCAAAGGGTGCGGTGTGGTTGCAGCAACGCCCTACAAAGGGCGTGTGGGCGAGTTTGTTCACCTGCCCCATTTTTGACAGCGAAGAGGCACTGCTTGCCTCGCTGCCCAAGCCTTTGCACAACAAGCTTCACTTTGCACCCGCCTTTGTGCATGTGCTGACCCACAAGGATTTGCATTTGCATGTAGCGCATTTGGCTATGCGGACTGAGCAAAGCTTGGGGGATGGTGGGCAGTGGTGGGGTGTCCAAGACTGGCCAAACTTAGGGCTGCCAGCGCCCATACGTCAACTTTTGTTGGCTTAGCCAGCGTCGAGTTCGCGGTGACGCTTGAGGCTGACCCAATCGGCGGAAAAACGTTGGTGCAAAGCCTCGACCAAATACACCGAACGGTGCTGACCCCCTGTGCAACCGATGGCGACTGTCACATAGCTGCGGTGATCATTTTTAAGAGAAGGCAACCACTGCCCTAAAAAATCGCTGATATGCAACTGCATGGTTTGTACAGGGGTTTGACTTGCCAACCATTGCGCTACTGCGGCGTCTCGCCCCGTCAGTGCTTTCAACTCAGCTTCGTAATGCGGGTTGGGCAACATACGCACGTCAAAAACAAAGTCCGCATGAACAGGGATGCCACGTTTGAAGGCAAAGGACTCGAACATCAGCGTTAACTGAGCGCTGGGCGCCGTGACCAAGGCGTGAACATAGTCTTGCAACTTACCCGCACGCAGCAAACTGGTGTCGATGATGTGAGATTCTTCGCGCAAATCTGACAAAAGCTTGCGCTCAAGTTCAATCGCCGCCACCAAGTCCCGGGTGGATACTGCCGCGCCTTTGTCAGCGCGTGATAGGGGATGGTTACGCCGAGTTTCAGAAAACCGGTGGACCAAGGTGTCGGTGTTGGCATCTAGAAAAAGCAGTTTGACATGCACCTGTTCATCACGCAATTGGGCCAACTGCGCAGGGACCAAATGCAAGGCGTGGGCGCTTCGCACATCCATGGCAATGGCCATCTTGTCTTGTTGTGTTTGGTCTTCTAGGTGGACCAAAGGAAGCAACAACTCGGGCGGCAGGTTGTCGATGCAGTAGTAGCCTGCATCTTCCAAGGCGTGCAGGGCAATAGATTTGCCAGAGCCTGACATGCCTGTGATCAAAATCAGTTCGCGGCTCATGCGCGGGTGGCCTTGGGTTTGGGTGCAGCCTTGGTCATGGCTTGCAGCATTTCACGCGCATGTGCATGGGTGGTGTCGGACAAGCGCTCACCTCCCAACATACGGGCAATTTCAGCCACCCTTTGCTCACCTGTGACGGGGGTTACCTGACTTGCCACACCTTGTTTGTCCGCGTGTTTGGAGACCACCCAATGGTGGTCAGCGCAAGCTGCCACTTGAGGCAAATGTGTGACCGCCAACACTTGGCGGTCTTTGCCCAGTTGCTTCATGAGGCGACCGACAGTTTCAGCGACTGCACCGCCAACACCTGCGTCCACTTCGTCAAAAATAAGTGTTTGTGCTGTACCCAACTGGCTGGTGGTGACTGCAATGGCCAAGGCGATACGAGAGAGTTCGCCCCCCGAGGCAACCTTGCCCACAGGTCTGGGCGTGCTGCCAGCATGTCCTGCCACCAAGAACTGCACCTCTTCCAAGCCATGGCTGGCTGGTTCCTCCAAGGCTTGCAGTTGCACTTGGAATTGCCCGCCCTGCATGCCCAAGCTTTGCATGGCTTGGGTGATGCTGGCGGCTAACTTGGGGGCGGCTTTTTGGCGTGCTTGAGAGCGTTTTCGGGCTTCAGCCATGAAAGCATTTTTGGCTTTTTGCTCGGCTGCCTCCAGCGCAGCCAAATCAACCGCAGCGTCTAACTTCACAAGCTCTTGCTGCCAACCGAGGTAAAGCGCTGGCAACTCTTGGGGTGTGCGTTTGTAGCGGCGCGATAAAGCCAGCCACAGCCCCATGCGGGCATCAATATCGGCCAAGCCTTCTGGATCAAGGTCTGCTCGGCGTAACCAAGCTTGCAGGCTGTGCGCAGCATCCTCGGCTTGCGCCAGTGCAGAGCCCAGTTGGTCTGACAGTTGTTGGAACTCGGCTTCAATGTTGGCTTGCTCTTGCAATGCTTTGACCGCTTGTGCCAAGTGGCTGTGTGCGGCGTCTTCCTCTTGCAAATGAGAGAGGGCGGTTTGCGCTGCGTCCAATAGCGTCTGTGCATGTGACAAGCGAGTGTGTTGGGCATTTAACTCATCCCATTCGTCAGCGCCTGGTGAGAGTTTGTCCACCTCGCTGATTTGCCAACTCAGTCGTTCGCGTTCTTGCTGAAGTTGGTCTTGCGCCAAACGGGCGTGTTCTAAGGTTTGCAGGCTTTGCCGCCAATCGTTCCAAAGATTTTGCAAAGCTTGTGCAGGAATTTGGGCATAGGCGTCGAGCAATTCACGCACGGCGCTGGGACGTGTCAGGCTTTGCCAAGCGTGTTGGCCATGAATATCTAGCAATTGATCGCCAATTTCACGCAATTGCGAGGCTGTGGCTGGGCTGCCATTGATCCACGCGCGGCTTTTGCCTTGCGCATCGATGCTGCGTTTAAGCAATAAATCGTCGGCAACATCAAAACCGTTATCTTGCAGCCAAGGGTGCAGGTGGGCGGGCGTGGAAAACTCAGCGCACAACTCGCTGCGAGCGGCTCCTTCGCGTACCACACTGGCTTCTGCACGAGCGCCCAGCACCAGTTGAAGCGCGTCTATCAATATAGATTTACCAGCCCCAGTTTCCCCGCTGAGAACGGTAAACCCAGCGCCGAACTCCAACTCGAGTTGACGCACGATGACAAAGTCACGCAGGCTGATGCGTTGCAAGCTCATGAACCACCCTCATTCCAATGCAATTTATGGCGCAGTGTGTCAAAGTAATTCCAACCTTTGGGGTGAAGAAAGACCGCATGGTGTGGTGATTT
>RFMX01000417.1 GCA_009927495.1 Betaproteobacteria bacterium | reverse complement strand
CCAAACTTTGGATTCATAGGCCAAATTACATCATTAAAATGCTTAGAAAGGATGACCATGCTCGATGATCGTGCCAAGTTGTTGCTCAAGACCCTGGTAGAGCGCTATATCGCTGACGGCCAGCCTGTGGGTTCCCGTACCCTGTCCCGAGCCAATGGCATAGAACTGTCGCCTGCCACCGTGCGAAATGTCATGGCGGATCTGGAAGAAATGGGCTTGATTGTCAGTCCCCACACCTCGGCAGGACGCATTCCTACAGCACGTGGCTACCGATTATTTGTTGACACCATGTTGACATTTGATCGCCAGCAGTTGCAAGCGCCCAGTTTGGTCGCGGAGCAGCCACAAAAAGTCATTACCAGTGCGGCGCAGTTGTTGTCTAACTTATCAAACTTTGTGGGTGTGGTGATGGCACCCAAGCGCAGTTCGGTGTTTCACCATATTGAGTTTTTACGACTTTCCGACAAACGCGTTTTGGTCATCATCGTCACACCTGAAGGCGATGTGCAAAATCGCGTCATCTTCACAGACACCGATTTTTCGCAAAGCCAGTTGGTTGAAGCCTCCAATTACCTCAATGCCAATTTTGCTGGCATGGCCATCGATCAGGTGCGTGAGCGTTTGCAAGCAGAAGTAGATAGCTTGCGAAGCGAGATTGCAGCGTTGATGCAAGCGGCTGTGAACTTCAGCTCTGAAGCGTTGGTGCAAACCGAGGATGAGGTAGTCATCAGCGGCGAGCGCAATTTGTTGTCGGTATCCGATTTTTCCAGCGACATGGGCCAACTGCGCCGTGCTTTCGAGCTGTTTGAAGAAAAAGCGCAACTCATGCGTTTGCTCGATATTTCTTCTCAAGCCGAAGGTGTGCGAATTTATATTGGCGGTGAAAGCCACATTGTCCCTTTTGAAGAATTGTCTGTGGTGAGTGCCAATTACGAAGTAGATGGGCAAGTGGTGGGTACCTTAGGCGTCATTGGCCCGACCCGAATGCCTTACGAACGCATGATTCAAATCGTTGACATTACCTCTAAATTGATAAGTAACGCCTTGAGCCACAAGCCCCTCTAGCGATCACGGTTTGTGTATTGATCACTGAATTCATAAGAAACGTTGTGACAAGCCCTTGATTCCATGGGTTTTCGTGTGTAGTGGTGCAAAACCGTGTGTTGACCGCTCTATCTAAGCTGCAAACTAGGAAACCATTCATCCTAGGCACCCATGAACGCTCCTATGTCATCGCTAGCTACGGCCGACGATGCCCTGAATCAAGTCGATTCTTTCGACTCTGGGGAAGCTGAGCCCGATGAGCCCATAGAACTTACGCCATTTTTATCGTTGGCGATCGCCTTGCTTTACATGCTGATGGCTGATGGCGAAATTGATGACCATGAGTCAAGTCAATTACAAGCCGTGATTGGTGGCAATCAAGATGTGCTGGAGTTGGCATTTGAATATGTAGAAACCATGGCCTTGGATCAATTTCTCAAGGATGCGCCTGCAATTCTTAGCAACGAAGACAAGCTTTGTATTTTGTGTAATTTGTGTGATTGCTTGCTGGCAGACGGTATATGTGAGCAAGTAGAAGATGCGTTGTTTCAAAAAATTTGCATTTCATTCGGTTACAGCGCCAAATCTTTCACTACTTACTACAGCGCTATATCGCTTAAAAACGAAAAATCTTTGCTCGGCCCCTACGATCCGGAGCTTTTGGACCAGGAAGTGATTACGCCGCATTTGGCAATAGCTGCCTCTTTGATTTACATGATGTCTGCTGACGGCGATATCGCACAAGAGGAAATTGGTCAGTTGCAAGTGGTGATTGGGGAATTTGAAAATTTGCAATCCTTTGCGATGCAATATGTGCGCAATGTCAAGATGAATCAATTCCTTGATGAAGCAGCTTCCTTGCTCAATGCAGACCAAAAATTGTTGATATTGGCCAATGTATGCGATTGCATGATGTCCGACGGAAAAGTGGTAGAAATTGAAAAGCGCTTGTTCGACAATTTGTTGGCAGCCTTTGATGTCTCTGAAAAGCAATTCAGTTCCTACTATGCCCCATTAGAGATTAAAAACTTCAAGCCCTTTGGAACGGATGAAGAAATCAAATCATTGCATACCCGAAAAAGAACACGAAAAAAAGGCAGGGGTTCGACATTTGGAATGGATCTCACCCACAAGCACAGCAATGCAGTGCATGGCAAAAGAGAAGTGAATGGTTCGGCCAACCAAGGCGAATGGCAAAGCGAAGAATCGCTTGGAAGTTTGAGCGATGTGGTCACCCGCACCATGCAAGAAAATATCCAGCAAGTCAGCGACACTTTCCAAGACGAAAAAGACGTTGAACGTGTGTCACAAAATGCAACAGAAAAAATTCGCGAAGCTGTCATTGGCGAACTAAGCGGCGATGCCAATTTACAAAAAGTTCAAGAAGCATCTCTGCTGTCCAATGTTCAAAAGATTGGTGCCAATGGGTTTCGCAAACAACAGCAGGGCGTAGGCGAGGGCGGATATGCGGATAACTTTCAGGGATTAGATTTTTCTGGTTTCAATTTGGCGCCGCCCAATCTGGTTTCTGAAATCCGCTTAGATGATTTGCAGAAAAATATTGGTCAAGTGCATGAGAAATTAAACCAATTTTTCCCTAAGCGCGAAGGGAAATCTGTTTTGACTGGAGAACCCAGAGAGAAGTTTGCATTTAACCGAGCGTCTAAAGAAGTTGATAAGTCCTTGACTAATTTGACGCCAGTACCGACGACTTCATCGCTCTCAAGCAATCCAACTGTTCAGTCAACCCCTCATGCGTCTGCCTTGGATGTTTCGGTCTCTAAGGTTGAACCTCAAAACAAAGTCGACTTGAAAAACAATTGGCCAGAGTTAAATTTCCAGCCAGTTGCAGTTGCACCGTCTGTTCGTCCGTCTAGAAAGCCCTTAGCTACAGATGGCTTGGCTTCTCAAGCCGCAAACGTAGCTATCGAAGCCAACCAGGTCACAGAAGTCAGTGTTAACGCATCCGCAGATGAAACTCTTCAATTAGTCGAGCCAATGGCATCATCGGATGGTTCTACTGAACATTCAGTTGATCAGCGGCCCAAGGCAACTTCAGGCAGCGCCCCAGTTAAGCCAGTTCGATCACTGAAGTACTTTGGTATGGCGGCAGCGGTTGTTATCGCTATGCCCATGGGGGTTTACGGCTACGGTGCGATTTACCCCTCCCTTAATTGTCAGGGCCAAACTCAACAGTCACGTTTTTGGACGACGCCAGGAGAAGCCGGGTCAACATCGGTCATGCAAGAAAACAAAATGACCGAAATGCACAAGCTTGAAATTCGCCGTGGTGAGGTGTACTTGGACAACCACCGTTTCCCCTTGTACAAAGAACTTAACCGTGACAACCATTTTGCGGCCCAAACGCCTGTCGGTTTTCATGGAAGCTACACCTCTCATACGGTAGAGAGCATGACGTATGCGTTTGAATTCAATGCGCAAACTCAGGCTCTTCGCGTCTTCAGCCAATCTTCAGGTATGCGTTTTATTGATGGTGAGGTGGGGCAAATGAGGGTGGTGACTGTATTTGCTGGCCAATGTTCCAAACCTTGGTTTTGATACTGTGACATTGAGAAGCATCATTGCAATAGTTCTTTGGGTTTCAGTGACTGCTTGTACCCCCCAAAAAGGGCAAGAATTTTTTTGTGAAAGTTATGCGCAAGACAGCATGACTAATGTGTATAAGCAACAAATTATCCGATTGACCGAGCAAGAGTTTTGTGTGATTTGGCCAGTTGATTCTTCCCAATGCGGAACACTCACTCAACCAACCATGACCCAGTGGTTTGACGTTAAAGAAGCCTCTAACCAAGTCCGTGGTCATTTACAAACCAGTTTGGCAGTTAACCAAGCTTCTTTGGATATTCTTCCCTTTGTTCGCAAAATAGGCGATGCGTCTAATGGTGTTGCAGTGCCTACAGAGCAAATGCATTTTGTTTTTCGACCCTCTGATGCAGTTTTGCAGTTGACACAAGGTAATTCTGACAATCAGACGATGGAGTTTGTTTGCAAGCCCTGGGTTAAACAAAAGTGGTGGGCAATTTACTGAATACAATCCAACGCAGGGCCTATAGCTCAGTTGGTTAGAGCAGAGGACTCATAATCCTTTGGTCCCTGGTTCGAGTCCAGGTGGGCCCACCATTAAAAAAG
>RFMX01000254.1 GCA_009927495.1 Betaproteobacteria bacterium | reverse complement strand
GAGGGCAAATCGTTCCCTGACGGCAGCCTGATCATGGGTACCCCCGCCAAAGTGGTGCGAGAACTCACGCCCGAGCAAATTGAAGGCTTGCGCATGAGTGCCAAGCACTACACCCAAAACGCAACGCGTTTCAAAAATGGCTTGAAAAAAATCGCATGAGTGAATTGCATAAATTTTTGTTTGAAGGACTGCCTGTTCGCGGTGTGTTGGTGCGATTGACCGACAGTTGGCAAACCGTCTTGGCCAAGCGTGCAGCCAATCAGGAAACCGGTGCATACCCTCCAGCCGTGAGGGCCTTGTTGGGCGAGATGACGGCTGCTGCCGTACTAATGCAAGCCAATATCAAGTTCAACGGCGCTTTGGTCTTGCAGATGATGGGCGAGGGCCCTTTGAAGCTGGCCGTGGTTGAGGTGCAATCAGATATGCGCTTTCGCTCTACCGCCAAAACCATCGGTGAGGTCACTGAGGGCATGGGACTGGCTGATATGGCCAATCAGCGCAACCTCGGGCGCTGCGCCATCACCCTAGACCCTTTGGGACGCCGCCCCGGTCAGCAGCCCTACCAAGGCGTGGTGCCTTTGTACGACGACCAGCGCGAACCCTTGAGCCGCTTTAGCGATGTGTTGGCGCATTACATGTTGCAAAGCGAGCAGCTTGACACCACCTTGGTCTTGGCTGCCAATGACGATATCGCGGCTGGCTTGTTGATTCAGCGTCTGCCCATGCATGGCGCAGCCAATTTGGCAGGCAAAGAAAGCATGGCGGATGAAGCCGAGATTGGTCGCAATGAAGACTTCAACCGCATAGCCATTCTGGCGCAAAGCCTCACTAGCGAAGAATTGCTGACGCTCTCCACCGACAAAATCCTGCACCGCTTGTTTTGGCAAGAAACCATTCGCCGCTTTGAGCCGGCATTGGCAGATGAAGCGCCACGGTTTTCTTGTTCTTGCAACCGCGACCGTGTCAGCAATATGCTGCTCGGCTTGGGCCAAGAAGAGGCCAACAGTATCTTGGCAGAACGCCCTTTGATAGAGGTCGGATGCGACTTTTGTGGCCAGCAATACCGCTACGACGCGGTGGATGCAGCCCAATTGTTTGCCCAGCAGACGACTATTCAACCCCCAGGCTCATCGGCCTTGCAATAAGCCCGAAAAAAGCCGCTGCTCGCAATCGGGGTCGCTGCAGGTTTCGCACACGCCTTGCCAACGCACGGGCAGGGCCTGTCTGCCCAAGCCTTGCGGTGCTGAAGCAGCCTGCGTCGTCATGGCGAAGCCCGAAGGGCTAGAGCCATCTGGCGGCATTATCGCCAGCAAGCATTGCGACACCAATGCCTCTCCGTTACCGTGAATGACTTGGAACGATAAACCCTGGGCCAACAGCATGGCTCGCCACGCTTGGGCGTTGGTGGTGTCTTCAGGATTGACGCACAACAAGATGCGTGAAGACACAGAGGGCGGTGTCCAAACTGGCTTGTTCTGGGGGGGATGATGTGGTATGTGCAGCGTCCAGTTTGGCGCAAACTGCTTTAAAGCTGGCCCAAGCGCCGCAGCCAACTGTTGCAGGCGATGCGGTGAAAGCCCAAGCAAAACAATGTCCACGCTAGCCTTATTTGGCGATTTGGACAAAGATTTCGTTGGGTTTGACCATGCCAATTTCAGAGCGAGCACGCTCTTCCACCATCTCCATGCCGTCGCGCAAGTCGCGCAGCTCGGCACGCATACGCTCGAGCTTCAGCTCGGCTTGGGTGTTAAGCGCTAGCTGTGTTTGGTATTGCTGACGAAGACGCCATACATCGGGAATGCTGCCACGCCCAAACCACAGCTGCAGCTGGAAAATCACCAATAGCGTGAGCAGAATGAGGGGAACAGGACGACGCATGGGTACAACTTCGGGTCGGTTTCAGTGGCGCAGATTGTAGAAGGCTGAGCGGCCAGGGTAGGTGGCGATGCTACCGAGGTCTTCCTCGATGCGCAATAACTGGTTGTATTTGGCCAAACGGTCAGAGCGGCTGAGTGAGCCGGTTTTGATTTGACCCGCATTGGTGCCGACAGCAATATCGGCGATGGTGGAGTCTTCGGTCTCGCCCGAGCGGTGGCTGATGACCGCGGTGTAGCCTGCACGTTTGGCCATTTCAATGGCGGCAAATGTCTCAGTCAAGGTACCAATTTGGTTGATCTTGATGAGGATGGAGTTGGCTATTCCCTTGTCAATGCCTTCTTGCAAAATTTTGGTGTTGGTGACAAACAAATCGTCGCCTACCAGTTGCACTTTTTTGTTCAGGCGTTCGCTTAAATGCTTCCAGCCATCCCAGTCACCCTCGGCCATGCCGTCTTCGATGCTGAGGATAGGGTATTTGTCCACCCACTTGGCCAACATATCGGTCCACTGTCCTGCGTCAAGTACCAAGCCTTCGCCTTCCAAATGGTATTTGCCGTCTTTGTAAAACTCGCTGGCAGCGCAATCGAGGCCAAGCACGATTTGCTCGCCTGCGGTAAAGCCTGCTTTGTCGATGGCGTCCAAGATCATTTGAATCGCCGCTTCGTGGCCAGGCACATTGGGCGCAAAACCACCTTCGTCGCCCACGGCAATGCTCATGCCTTTGTCGCTCATGATTTTTTTCAAGGCATGAAAGACTTCAGCACCGTAGCGCAAGGCTTCGCGAAAATTGGGCGCACCCACGGGGATGATCATCAACTCTTGCAGGTCGAGGTTGTTGTTGGCGTGGGCCCCGCCATTGACCACGTTCATCATGGGAACGGGCATTTGCATGCGACCCATGCCGCCGAAATAGCGGTACAAGGGCAGGCCAGACTCTTCGGCTGCCGCACGGGCCACCGCCATGGACACTGCCAAAATCGAGTTGGCACCCAAGCGGGCTTTGTTGTCTGTGCCGTCAAGGTCGATCAAGGTGTGGTCCAGAAACGCTTGTTCGCTGGCATCCAAGCCAATCACGGCTTGGGTGATTTCATTGTTGACATATTCCACCGCTTTCAAAACACCTTTGCCACCATAGCGTGAGGGGTCACCGTCACGCAATTCG
>RFMX01000149.1 GCA_009927495.1 Betaproteobacteria bacterium | reverse complement strand
GGGTCGAGCCCTCATCACCCAAGTGCGGTTTCGCTTGCCCAAAAAATGGAAGGCCGAGATCAGCTACGCCGATTTGGAAAAAAAGCAGGCCCAAAAAGGCGTTGCCCAACCCACCGCGCAGCAGGTATTCGATTGGGTCTGCGAGATACGCCGCGCCAAGTTGCCAGACCCTGCGGTGATTGGCAATGCAGGCAGTTTCTTCAAAAATCCCACGGTCACTGCAGAGCAATGCCAAGACATCATTGCTCGTGAGCCGCGCTTGGTGCATTACCAATTGGCCGATGGCCGCTTCAAGTTGGCAGCCGCTTGGTTGATCGACGCCTGCGGCTGGCGCGGCAAATCGGTGGGCAATGCGGCGGTCTATGAAAAACAAGCTTTGGTGATCGTCAACAAGGGCGGTTTGAACCAACCCTGTACCGGCGGTGAGGTGGTGACCTTGGCGCAAGCGATACAAACCAGTGTGTACGAACGCTTTGGCATACGCCTTGAACATGAGCCTGTGGTGGTATGAAAAAAACCTGTCTTCTCTTGGTGTTGCTGTGTGGCTTGTTCAGCTCGCAGGCGAGGGCGCAAAACTACCCGAGCAAACCCATTCGCTTGGTCGTGCCGTTTGCTGCAGGCGGCACCACCGATTTGATGGCTCGCATCGTTGCCGAACCCTTGGGCAAATTGCTCGGGCAAACCGTGGTGGTGGACAACAAAGCGGGTGGGGGTGGTGTCAATGGTGCGGCAGAGGTCGCCCGTGCTGCGCCAGACGGCTACACCTTGGGTCTGGCCACAGCGTCCAGCAACGCGACCAACCCAGCCATCAACCCCAAAGTTCCTTACGACTTGAAAGATTTTTCACCTATCACCAATATGGCGGCCACGCCCAATGTGTTGGCAGTCAACCCCGCTTTCCCAGCCAAAGACTTTGCAGGATTCTTGGCTGAGTTGCGCCGCAAACCCGGCCATTACGACTACGCATCGTCGGGGACAGGTGGTATTGGGCATTTGCAAATGGAGTTGTTCAAAAACCTGACCCAAACCTTCATCGTGCATATCCCCTACAGCGGTGGCGGCCCAGCGTTGCGCGACACCGTGGGTGGGCAGGTGATGGTCATTTTTGACAACCTGCCTTCGGCCTTACCGCACATCAAAGACAAGCGACTCATCGCCATGGCCGTGGCTGCGCCCGAGCGAGTCGCCGATCTACCCAACATTCCCACCTTCAAGGAACTGGGCTTGGAACCTGTTAACCGGCCAGCTTTTTACGGTATTTACGGCCCCAAGGGCATGCCCAAAGACCTGGTACAAAAGCTCAACGCCGCGCTGCTCAAAGTCTTACAAGACCCCGCTGTGGTCAAGCGCATGGAGGCCACAGGCTCCAAGGTGATTGGCAACACCCCAGAGCAATTTGCCCAGCAGCTGAAAGCCGAGTTTGAGGTGTACAAAAAGGTGGTCGATGCGCAAAAGCTCAAGCTCGACTGAGCAGCACCCTTTGGTGAATGCGTTTATCCAAGCCTTGTGGCTGGAGGATGGTTTGTCCCCCAATACCTTGGCCGCTTACCGACGTGATATGCAAGGGTTTTCACAGTGGCTAGCGGCCCAAGACTTGCATCTGGACAATGCAGGTGAAAACGATGTGCAATCGTATTTTGCAGACCGGTTTGACCAAACCCGTGCCAGCACTGCCAACCGCCGCTTGACGGTATTGCGGCGTTTTTACCAATGGGCTTTGCGCGAAAAACACATTACCACCGACCCCGCTTTGAAGTTGTTGACGGCACGGCAAGCGCCGCGTTTGCCCAAAACTTTGGGCGAAGCGCAGGTCGAAGCGCTGCTGGCCGCGCCCAACACCGAAACCCCTTTGGGCTTGCGCGACCGCGCCATGCTGGAGTTGCTCTATGCCAGCGGCTTACGAGTGAGTGAGTTGGTCGGTCTGCCCATGCTGTCGCTGAATCTGCGCGAAGGCGTACTGCGCATCACCGGCAAAGGCAATAAAGAGCGTTTGGTGCCGTTTGGCGAAGAGGCAGCGGACAGCTTGCAGCAGTATTTAAGCCAAGCTCGCCCCGTGTTGCTGGGCAAACAACATTCGCCTGCAGTGTTTGTGACCCAGCAAGGTGCGGCCATGTCGCGGGTGATGTTTTGGAAGCTGGTCAAAAAATACGCGCTTTTGGCAGATGTCCATGTGCCGCTGTCG
>RFMX01000156.1 GCA_009927495.1 Betaproteobacteria bacterium | reverse complement strand
ATCTATACCCATGTGGCCAGAGAGCGACTCAAAGCGCTTCACGCCCAACACCACCCGCGTGCTTAGGTGAGCGTGGTTTCTGTCAGGCGTTGCGACATCAACCAATCAATTTCCTCCTGGGTAAACCCCGCTGCCAGGCGTGCAGAGGTATTGAAGGGAGGCTTTAAGCGGGGCGCTGCATGGCGCTGTACCAGCAAAGGGTAGTGCATCAGTGGGTCCAAGCCTTGCTCGGCGCTAAGGTACCTGAACCAGTGGTTGCCAATCGCCACATGACCTACCTCGTCGCGCAATATCGTCTCCAGTACTGGCTGAAATGCTTTCGCGTGGGGCGACGCAGACAGTAACAGTTTGGCCTGAATCAGGGGCGTGGCGTCCAACCCTCGGGCTTCCAAGGTGCGAGGGACCAAAGCCATGCGGGCCAGCACATCGTCTGCAGTTTTCTCGCACATAGACCATAAGCCATCGTGGGCGGCAAAGTCGCCATAAGCGTGGCCCATATCGCCCAGCAAGGTGTGCAGTAATTCAAAGTGGGTGGATTCTTCATACGCCACGCGCAGCCAGTCTTGGTAATAGGCTGGGGGTAAGCCAGAGAAGCGCCACACCGCGTCCAGCGCCAAATTGATGGCATTGAATTCAATATGGCACACCGAATGCACCAAGGCGGCCAAACCTTTGTCGGTGTGGACAGAGCGCTGCGGCACATGCTGGGGGTTTTCAAGCAAGGGTTTTGCTGGCCTGCCCGGAGCCTTGTGTTCCGGGTCTTGCAGCCTGGCTTGAATATCCAAAGAAAGACGCTGCCGCTCCCGCCAAAGCTGTTGCACCGCCTGTACTTTCTCAGTGGCTTGGGTTTCACACAATGCCCGATAGGCGGCTTCTCGTAATTCCATCCCTACAATTGTAGAAACCTCAATGAACGGCAAACCCATGGCTATTTACCAACTCGACGACCATATTCCCCCAGATTGATCCCAGCGCTTGGGTAGCGGACTCTGCCCAAGTGATGGGAGCCATCACCTTGGAGGCCAACACCAGCGTGTGGTTTGGCGCGGTGTTGCGTGGCGACACCGAGACCATCCATATTGGCGAGGGTAGCAATGTTCAAGATTTGGCCGTCATCCATGCCGACAACGGCTTGCCCGTGGTGGTGGGCAAAAACGTCACCGTGGGTCACCAAGTCATGCTGCATGGTTGCACCATAGGCGACGAGAGCCTGATTGGCATTGCGGCCGTGGTGTTGAATGGCGCTCGCATTGGTCGCCATTGCGTGGTGGGTGCCGGCTCGGTGGTCACC
>RFMX01000303.1 GCA_009927495.1 Betaproteobacteria bacterium | reverse complement strand
TTTGCGGCCTGTTTTGACTTTGCAAATAGCGTCCACCACCTCGGTGCCTGCGACAACTTTGCCAAACACCGCGTAGCCCCAACCGCTGCCAGTGGGGGCTGTGTGGTTGAGGAAGTCGTTATCTTTCACATTGATGAAGAACTGTGACGTAGCAGAGTGGGGGTCGCTGGTACGAGCCATGGCGACGGTGTAGCAATCATTGGTCAGGCCGTTGTTGGCTTCGTTTTCCAATTTTTCGCCAGTCTTTTTCTCTTTCATGCCTGCCGACATGCCACCACCCTGCACCATAAAGCCAGGAATAACCCGGTGAAAAATGGTTTGGTCGTAATGCCCGCTTTCCACATAGGCTAAAAAATTGGCAACAGATTTGGGTGCTTTGTCAGCATCAAGCTCTAGCGTGATAACGCCATGGTCTTGGATATGCAATTCAACTTGAGGGTTTGACATGGGTTTATTTCACTAATGCGGCAGATTGAATCACCACCTGGGTTTGCGGAACATCGCTGGGAAAGGGGCCACCCGCGCCAGTTGGGGTCATTTTGATTTTGTTGACCACCTCCATGCCACTGACCACTTTGCCAAAGGCCACATAGCCCCAGCCTTGCGCAGAAGGGGCTGAGTGGTTGAGGAAGTCGTTATTGTTGACGTTGATGAAAAACTGCGAGCTGGCTGAGTGTGGGTTGTTGGTACGCGCCATGGCAATGGTGCCGACGGTGTTGGTTGGGCCGCCCTTGGCTTTGACCTCAGCACCCTCGTGCTTGATGGGTGGACGGGTGGGTTTCTCCATGTAGCGAGCGTCATAGCCGCCGCCTTGGATCATGAAGTTATTGATGACGCGGTGAAAAATCAGCCCGTTGTAATGACCGTCACGCACATAGCCTAAAAAATTCTCGACGGTGTTGGGTGCTTTGTCGGGGTACAGCTCAATCACAAATTCCCCAACGTTGGTGGTGAACTTGACTTGAGGGGCAGGGGTTTGGGCTTGGGCAAATCCTAGGGAGGTGAGGGCCAGAGTCAAGCCCAGCAAGTAACGGCGAAGAATCATGGGGTGGTGTTGAGGGTGGGTTGAAGAATGGGGTCGAGTGCCAGCATTTTTTGCTGAGGCGATTTGGCGGCTGATGGGTCGAGCTCTGCAGATTTGGCAAACGACTGGCGGGCCAAGTGCAGCAATATATCGCCCATGTTTTCATAGGCAGTGGCGTAGCTGGGGTTGTTGCGCAAGGCGTTTTCAAAAGCCAGTTTGGCCTGCCCTATGTTACCGCGGGCGGCATACATCACGCCAAGGTTGTTTTGTACTTCGGCAAGCTCTGGGTAGTCTTGCGCTAACTCCTCGTAAACCACGAAGGCCTCATCGCCGCGTTGGAGTTGTTCTAGCAAGCGGGCGCGCCAAAAACGCATTTGGGGGTCGCGTGGCCTCTCTTGCAAATAGGTGTCAATTTGCTCTAAGGCTTGGTACCATTTGCGTTGCCCCATGGCTTTTTGCACTTCCTCGTGGGGCGTGCCTTTGAGTTGCAATGTGCTGGAAGTTTGTGCCAGCACACCCAGACAAGTCGACACCAGCAGGCAAAACAAGCCGTTGCGCCAAACCAAGACAGAGGAAACAAATAAACGAGGTAAAGATCGTGGCATGAAATTCAATCAAGCATCAGAAAGAAATGCTTACAAAGGATGGGATCGATATACTGTTGGCATTGTAGTAGAGAGTTTTTCTAAGCCATTCACCAGTCTTGTCTTGTCGCAAGCGCTATTTACCTCACCATGACCATCCGTATTTACAGCAGCTTGAGCCGCGCGCTGGAAAACTTGACGCCGTTGACGCCTGGTCAGGTGCGAATGTATGTGTGCGGCATGACGGTTTATGACTTATGCCACCTTGGGCACGCACGTTCCATGGTGGCTTTCGATGTGGTGCAGCGCTGGTTGCGCCACAGCGGCTATGAGGTCACTTATGTGCGTAACGTCACCGACATTGACGACAAAATCATTCGCCGCGCTACCGAAAATGGGGAAAGCATTCGCGCTTTGACAGACCGCATGATTGCAGCATTGCACCAAGATGCTGATGCACTTGGGATTGAGCGTCCCACACACGAGCCGCGTGCCACCGACTTTGTGCCGCAGATGCTTTCTCTCATTGGCCAGCTTGAAGGCAAAGGCTTGGCCTACCGCGCACCCAGCGGCGACGTGAATTTTGCAGTTCGTAAATTCAACGGCTACGGCAAACTCTCCGGCAAATCATTGGACGAATTGCATGCGGGCGAGCGTGTGGCGGTACTCGATGGCAAGGAAGACCCGCTGGACTTCGTGTTGTGGAAATCTGCCAAGCCCGAAGAGCCCCAAGAAGTGAAATGGAACAGCCCTTTTGGTGCGGGTCGCCCTGGTTGGCACATCGAATGCTCGGCCATGGCTTGTGAGTTGTTGGGCCAAAGTTTCGATATCCATGGGGGTGGCGCCGATTTGCAGTTTCCTCACCATGAAAATGAAATCGCCCAAAGCGAGGGTGCCCACGGCCAAGCCATGGCCAGCATTTGGATGCACAACGGTTTTATCAACGTCGATAACGTGAAGATGTCCAAAAGCTTGGACAACTTCTTCACTATTCGCGAAGTATTGAAGTTGTATGCCCCAGAAGTGGTGCGTTTCTTTGTGGTACGCAGCCATTACCGCAGTGCTTTGAATTTCAGCGATGTGCATTTAGACGATGCCCGAGCTTCCCTCAAGCGCTTGTACACAGCTTTGCACGCGGTGGCCCCTTCAGATGTTCCCGTTGATTGGCAAAACGCTTATGCCGCGCGTTTCAAGGCTGCCATGGACGAAGACTTCGGCACCCCTGAAGCGGTGGCGGTGCTGTTTGAATTGGCTGCAGAAGTTAACCGCACGCAATCAGCGCAGTTGTCGGGTTTGCTCAAAAGCTTGGGTGGTGTACTGGGTTTGTTGCAAAGTCACCCGCAAGATTTTTTGCAAGCTGGCAGTGTGGTGGATGAAGACCAGATTAAGTCTTTGATCGAAGCTCGTGCAGCAGCCAAGGCCAACAAAAACTTTGCTGAGGCTGATCGCATTCGACAAACCTTGAGCGATATGGGGGTGGTCCTCAAAGACTCTGCCCAAGGCACACAATGGGAGCGTGCCTGATGGTGGCCAGTTTGCCTGTCAAGCGCGCAGTCCCACCTTATTGGGAAGAGGCCTGCAAGCATTTGGCCAAAAAAGACCGCGTCATGCGCCGACTCATCCCGCAGTTTGGTGACGCCTGCTTAGAGTCCCGAGGCGACGCTTTTGTCACCCTGGCCAGAAGCATTGTGGGTCAGCAAATTTCCGTTAAGGCCGCGCAATCGGTATGGGACAGGTTTGCTGCGCTGCCCAAAAAAATCACGCCGGCTTATGTTTTGAAGCTGAAAGTAGACGATATGCGTGCGGCTGGCTTGTCTGCGCGCAAGGTTGAGTACTTGGTCGATTTGGCCTTGCATTTTTCCAATGGCACGGTTCATACGCGCCAATGGGCGGACATGGATGACGACGCCATCATTGCAGAGTTGGTGTCCATTCGGGGCATTGGGCGTTGGACCGCAGAGATGTTCCTCATCTTTTATTTGATGCGTCCCAATGTGCTGCCGCTGGATGATGTGGGCCTTATCAACGGTATCAGCCACAACTATTTTTCTGGCGAATCGGTCAGCCGCAGCGATGTGCGTGAAGTGGCTGCCGCTTGGGCACCCTACTGCAGCGTGGCAACTTGGTATATTTGGCGCTCGCTAGACCCGCAACCGGTGGCCTACTAGGTACCTAAAGCGAACACAGCGCAAGGAGAGACGATTGGCGAAAAAAACTTTTCTCGATTTCGAGCAACCCATTGCCGAACTCGAAGGCAAGATCGAAGAGCTTAGGTATGTGCAAACCGAGTCTGCTGTGGACATTTCAGATGAAATAGACCAGCTCGCCAAAAAAAGCCAGCAACTCACCAAAGATATTTACAGTGACCTCACGCCTTGGCAAATCACCAAGATTGCCCGCCACCCAGAGCGTCCCTACACCCTTGACTACGTCAACGAAATCTTCACCGACTTTGTAGAGATGCATGGCGACCGCCATTTCTCTGACGACTTGAGCATTGTGGGCGGTTTGGCTCGCTTCAATGGCAATGCTTGCATGGTCATTGGTCAGCAAAAAGGGCGTGACACCAAAGAACGTACAGCGCGTAACTTCGGCATGACCCGCCCCGAGGGTTACCGCAAAGCCTTGCGCTTGATGAAGACGGCAGAGAAGTTCAAGCTGCCGGTGTTCACCTTTGTGGACACCCCCGGTGCTTTTCCGGGCATTGACGCCGAAGAGCGTAGCCAGTCTGAGGCGATTGGTCGCAATATTTTTGAGATGGCGCAACTGCAAGTTCCCATCATCACCACCATCATCGGCGAGGGTGGCTCGGGTGGCGCATTGGCCATCAGCGTCGCAGACCAGTTGTTGATGTTGCAGTATTCTATCTATTCGGTGATCAGCCCCGAAGGCTGTGCATCCATTCTGTGGAAAACCTCGGACAAGGCCTCTGATGCGGCTGATGCTTTGGGTATCACCGCGCACCGCTTGAAGGCCTTGGGATTGGTCGACAAGATCGTCAATGAACCTGTGGGTGGTGCGCACCGCGATACCAAACAGATGGCGTCTCAACTCAAGCGTGGCCTCAACGATGCGTGGCGTCAAGTCAGCGACCTCAAAATCAATGAGTTGCTGGATCGGCGCTACGAGCGTTTGCAAAGCTATGGGCGCTTCACCGACACCAAAGCTGACGCACGTTAACTTGTCTCCCCCCTCCTTAGCGCACTTCTCACCTGCCTTGCCTTTTGCAGTTGCCTTGAGTGGCGGTGCCGACTCTTGCGCTTTGCTGTTGGCATGTACCAAGCAATGGCCAGGGCAGGTGCGAGCGATCCATGTGCATCACGGTCTGCAGGCTGAAGCTGACGACTTCGCCTCCCATTGCCAAACCTTGTGTGAACTGCTGGGCGTGCCCTTGGTGGTGACCCGTGTCAACGCACACCATGTCAGTGGTGAAAGCCCAGAAGACGCTGCCAGGCAAGCGCGTTACCAAGCCTATGCACAGGTGTTGAAAACACATTGGGGTGGCACCATTCAGGACATCGCTTTGGCGCAACACGCAGATGACCAAGTTGAAACGGTCTTGCTTGCGTTAACGCGCGGTGCAGGCTTGCCGGGCTTGTCGGCCATGCCCGCTGTGGCTGAGCGGGGCGGTTTGCGCATACACCGTCCTTGGTTGGATGTGCCTGCGCAGCAGTTGCGTGATTGGTTGGTGCAAGAAGGGGTGACTTGGGTTGAAGACCCCACCAACCAAGACCAACGCTACACCCGCAACCGTATTCGCCACCAATTGCTGCCTGTCCTTGAAGAGGCCTTTCCTTCGTTTAGACAAACCTTTGGCCGCAGTGCGCGTCATGCGGCGCAAGCGCAAACAATCTTGGACGACATGGCCTTGTTCGATTTAGAGCGCACTGGGACTCCTCCTCAGTTGGCAGCCTTGCAGCAACTCAGCCTTGCTCGCCAAGCCAATGTATTGCGGGCTTGGTTGCTTCAGCGGCACGTCGCTTGCAGCACAGCACAGCTTGACCAACTGCTGCACCAAATCGACGCTTGTCGAACGCGTGGGCACCAAATAGACATCAAAGTAGGAGATGGCTTTGTGCGTCGCGTAGGCAGCCATATCGATTGGTACAATTTATAGCTTTTGCATAGACAGACTTTCTACTACGATGGCATTGATCGTTCATAAATACGGCGGCACCTCCATGGGCTCGACCGAGCGCATTCGCAATGTGGCCAAGCGCGTGGCCAAATGGGCCAGAGCGGGGCACCAAATGGTGGTGGTTCCTTCTGCCATGAGCGGCGAGACCAACCGTTTGTTAGGTCTGGCCAAAGAATTGGCGCCCAGTGACAACCCAACAGATTACTTCAGAGAACTTGACGCTCTGGCAGCAACAGGTGAGCAAGCCTCGTCCGCTTTACTGGCCATTGCTTTGCAGGCGGAGGGTATGCCGTCCGTCAGCTATGCCGGTTGGCAAGTGCCTATTCGTACCGACAGTGCTTTCACCAAAGCGCGTATAGCCTCCATTGACGATGCGCGTGTAAGAGCAGATTTGAATGCGGGCAAGGTGGTCATCATCACTGGCTTTCAAGGGGTTGACCCCGAAGGCCATATCACCACCTTGGGCCGAGGTGGCTCTGACACCTCTGCTGTGGCAGTGGCTGCCGCCATGAAGGCGGCCGAGTGTTTGATCTATACCGATGTGGATGGCGTCTACACCACCGACCCTCGCGTGGTCCCCGAAGCACGTCGCTTGCAGACGGTCAGCTTTGAAGAGATGCTTGAGATGGCGTCGCTTGGCAGCAAGGTGCTGCAAATCCGTTCTGTGGAGTTTGCGGGCAAATACAAAGTGCCCCTTCGCGTACTGTCAAGTTTCACGCCATGGGATATCGATATCCATGAGGAAGCCAAATCTGGCACTTTGATTACTTTTGAGGAAGACGAACAAATGGAACAAGCCATCGTATCGGGCATTGCCTTCACCCGTGATGAAGCCAAAATTTCCATCATCGGCGTGCCTGACAAACCCGGCATCGCTTACAAAATTTTGGGGGCAGTCGCGCAAGCCAATATCGAAGTCGACATGATCATTCAAAACATCAGCAAAGGTGGTTTGACGGACTTCAGCTTTACCGTCAACCGCAACGACCATGCCCGTGCCATGGAGTTGCTCAAAACCAAGGTGATGGCTGACTTGGGTGCGCCCGAGGTCATTGGCGACGCCAAGATTTGCAAGGTCTCCATTGTGGGCATTGGTATGCGCAGCCATGTGGGTGTGGCCAGCCGAATGTTTGAATCCTTGAGCGCCGAGGGCATCAATATTCAGATGATTTCCACAAGCGAAATCAAAACTTCCGTGGTAATTGACGAGAAATATCTAGAGTTGGCAGTGCGTGCCTTGCACAAAGCCTTTGACTTAGAACAGAATCAGGCATAATTAAATCAGCTGGAAACGTGACCGAGTGGCCGAAGGTGCTCCCCTGCTAAGGGAGTATGGGGTGTTGAGCCTCATCAAGGGTTCGAATCCCTTCGT
>RFMX01000345.1 GCA_009927495.1 Betaproteobacteria bacterium | reverse complement strand
ATCATTGACAAGGCTGTGCTGTTGTCATGACCTTGGCATTCGGGCAGGCGCTGACGACTTGATGAAGCCTGCCCACGTCGCACATTTGCCACGCGTTGAAGCCAGCGCTTGGCGTCACCTGACCTTTATTTCCGACTTGCATCTGCAAGCAAGTCAGCAAGCTACCTTTCAACTATGGCGGCAAGCCATGCAAAGTTTGCAAACCGACGCGCTGTTCATCTTGGGCGACCTGTTTGAGGTGTGGGTGGGTGACGATATATTGGATGCACCTGAAGGCGATTTCGAACGTCAATGTTGTGCTGTTTTGTGCGAAATGGCTGAGCGATGTCCTGTGTATTGGATGGTTGGCAACCGAGATTTTTTATGGGGTGCCAATGCGGCACGGCAAAGCGGAATGCAAACCCTCCAAGACCCTTGCGTTGTAGAAACCATGCAGGGGCGATGGCTCTTAAGCCATGGAGATGCCTTGTGCATCGCAGATACCGCTTACCAAGCGTTTCGTCAGCAAGTCAGGGCCAGCCAGTGGCAAAGTGATTTTTTATCAAAACCTTTGTCGCAAAGACTGCAAATAGCACGTGATCTCAGAGCGCAAAGCGAAGCCTTGAAACAAACGCAAACGGCTTGGGTCGATGTGGACAACGCAGCAGCTTTGGACAGTTTGCAAAAATATGGTGCGAGTGTGTTGATTCACGGCCACACCCATCAACCAGCGATTCACACTTTGTCTGACTATCACCAACGCTATGTATTGAGCGACTGGGATGCCAGTGCCACCCCTGCCCGCGCCGAATGGCTGACCTGGCAGATGGGGCAAGGTTTTTCGCGACAAGATATCGTCAGCGCCTAACATCCTCACCAGGCCAACTACTTTTTAAGCAAGACCTTGAGAGCTGCCTGCATACGTTTGGCGTTTTCTTCCTCATAGCTGCTGCCCAGCACTTGTGCGACATCATGCGCCCACGTTTGTGCGGGACCAGCGTCGTTACGCTTGGTCAGCAACTGCAGTTGCAGCATACGCCGAGCTTCCACATGAGAAGCAGGAGTAGGCACCTCGGCGGCAATTTCCAAGCGCAGCAAAGCTTGGTCTGGCGAACCTTGAGGTGCGGCTTGCAAAGCCTTGGCCCAGTCCTGCCGTTGCTGGGCGCTCAAACGAGCGCCTAAGTCCTTGGCAGCAGGCAATTGCTCTGACTGTCGATGCTGCCACGCACCTAACAAGTGAACCAAGGTTTCACCATGGGCTTGCATGGCCAGTTTGCGCAAAGCGGTATCTGCCAGTTCCAGCGCTTGACGTTGCGCACGAAAGGCTGCGTCCCCCAAACGGGGGCCACGTGCTTCATACGCAGGTTTGTCGCGCAGACCGCCACGACCCGCGTCGGGGCCACGGCGGTTGCCTGTTTCGCGCTCAGTTCGGCGAGCGCCAGGTTTGTCGCCAAAACGCCCCGCAGGTGCGGGTTCGGTTTTCTTTTGACCAGGTCTGTCGTCGCCACGTACAGCAACTACTTTTTTGACCACCACCGGTTTAGGTAAAGGTGCCACGGCCTCTTCGGGCTGGACAACTGGCTCAGCATCAGCTGAGTCGGAGACAGTTTGTGAATCATCTTGCTCGGGGGCAATGGCTACGCCTTCCTCGGAGGTCTGCGTGGCAGCTTCGGTCTGCACGGGTGCAGGTGCAGCAGCTTGTCCAGACGAAACCGCTTGCACATGAGCCATGGCTTGTCTAATAGCCGAAGCGTCTCCTTGGGCAATCGCTTTTTCAAGCTCTGCGACGGCAGCCATCACAGCCTTGTCATGTTCGGAGAGGTTCTGAGCCGGCGCAGATGCGCGTGACTGGGTTTTACGGCTGAAGGCTTCATCCAATGGTTGGCGAAACGCGTCCCATAACTTTTGCGCTAGCTTGCGCTCGACTGGAACGGCTTGGGATTCGATTTGCCAGCGTTGCTGCAAAGCCTTGACGGCATCAATGCGCAACTGAGGCGCTTCGCCCAAGGCCTTGGCCTCCTCGATCATGGCGCGGCGCAGTGTGATGCTTTGCGTTTGTGCCACTTCTAGACCTACATGGGCGGCTTTGATGGCTGCCTTCCACTGGGTTTGCATATCGGCAAATGCTTTTTCGCTCAGGTGTCCGCTGTTGCGCCAGCGTTCGGAAAACTGGTGCAACTCGCGAGCTTGGGTTTTCCAGTCGGTATTGCTTTGATGGGCTTCGGTCCAAGCCGCCACTTCTGCCAATAAAGCCATACGCCCTTCGCGGTGCGCTGCGCTCTCAGCCTTGGCTTTGCCAAGCCACGCTTGCACAAAGGGATAAGCGCGGTTGCAGGCTTGGTCAAAACGCTTCCACAAGCCATGGTTGGGCAAGCCACCTTGGTCTGTTTTTTTCCACTCATCTCGCAGTTGGCGCAAGGTGTCTTGTAATTTACGCCCGCCCATGGCTGGTACCCATTGGCTGTAATCAACTGGCGGTGCTGAAGCAACTCCAGGGATAACTTCTGGAGCGGCTTCAGGGGTAACTTCAAGGGTAACTTCAGGCGTGGCTTGCTCTTCGGGGTTGGCAACTTCAGAGGCTACTGGCGCAGTGGCAGGTGGTTGCAGCAGTGCCTCTGCTTTGGTGACCAGTTGCAGGCGAATTTCGTCGGCGTGCTTGCGTTGCCAACCTTCGAGCTCTGCAGCCGCGGCCAAGGTGGTTTGCACCTGCTGGGCAAGCTCGGTGTCGAGATGCAGACCTTTGGTTTTGAGAGCAGCGCGCAACAAAGAGGCTGCGCTTGACATGGCTTTGCTGTGCCCCAAGGCCACTTCTTTATCCAATTGCAACAACATGCTGGGGACTTGCAAAGCAACTTGGCTGGCTTGCGGGGCGGCGTCTGTTTTGGCTTTGCTGGCAGGGGCCGCGGGTGCTGCAGCCACGCTTTCACCTCTGGATTGACGCAATTGGTCAGCCCAAGCGGGTACCGCCGGTAATGGCAAGTTGCTGTCTTGGGCAGCGGCCTGGGTTTGGGCCAGTGCAGCAGAAAATGCGTCCCAAACCAAGGGAATGTGCTTGGTGGTTTCTGTTACCAGGGATGGGTATTTAGGGTCAACGCTTGACCAATGGGCGTCAACTTGCAAAGCCTCAAACTCATCATGCAAGCGCTTCAGATCAGTCTGTAAAGTACTTTGTTGGTCTAGCGCTTCTTGCCAAGACTTGGTCGACAACACCTCGATGCGCTGGGTCAGTAAGAGCGCTGTTTCGCGTTGTACTTGAGCGCGATGCTCGAGTTCATCCACATGCTTGATGCGCTCGGCCAGGGCTTGACGCAAACCGGCCAGCGGTTCACGCGACAAAGGGGCACCAGCTTTGGCTGCGTCACGTTGCCACGCCATGGCATCTGCCACTTTGAATGGATGGGCTTGCAGCAGACTTTGGGCTTTTTCAGCCCACTCTTGGGCCAAGCTGTCTTGGGTTTTGGTCCGCTTAAGTTCATCGAGTTTTTCTCGTAGGAGTTTGGCAGCACCCTTATCTCTCACGCTCATTTCTTTGAACACTTGTTGCATCAATTCGGGTGAAGGATCGCTTGCCAGCCAATCGCGTAAACGCGAAGATCGTTCGCCAGAGGTAGGCGCGGTCAAGGCGCCTGCGGTCAAGGCATCCAAAGTAGGTAAGTCGAGGGTGCTGTCAGAAGACGTGGTCACAGTAAGTCAAATCGGTTGGTTAAGCCCAGGAAAAGGCCAAAACGTCTATTGTGACAGGGCGCAAGGGGTGAAAGCTAAAATGCGCTTATGTCATTTTTTGAATCGTTTCGCCAAGGTGTCAAAGTTTTCGCCTCCGATGTCGGTGATGGGTTTTTCCTCATCACCCACAGCGGCTTGGCATTGCTGGGTTTGGGCGTTTTTTGCGCCATGGTGCTCTTTAGCACCCAAGCCGATTTGCGTTCGGCTGCAGAAGTTGAATTGATTGACTGGCTGCAAAACCGACATGACTTCAATTTGGGTTTTCAAAACAATGCCGATGCGGTTGACCGCGCCACCGCAGCAGACCCACGCGATTTGCCGCAAGACCAAGCCCATATCGCCATGTGGTTGAGCCGCAAATACCGCGTTGCGCCTGAACCCATCAGCGCCTTGGTTGCCGAAGCCTTCGATATTGCGCCACGCAACCGTCTTGACCCCACCCTCGTTCTCGCTGTGATGGCTATTGAATCCAGCTTCAACCCTTTCGCCCAAAGTTCGGTAGGTGCTCAAGGCCTGATGCAAGTTCGCACCAAGGTTCATACCGATAAATACGAGGACTATGGCGGTGACTTTGCGGCCTTCGACCCGATCGCCAACTTGCACGTGGGTGTGGCAGTCTTGAAAGAATCCATCTCTCGAAACGGCTCTGTGGAAGCCGGTCTGCGCCAGTACGTGGGTGCAGCCAACAGCGGAGAAGACGGCGGCTACACTGCCAAAGTGTTGGCTGAGCAACAACGTTTGCAAGAGGTTGCCTTAGGCCACACGGTACCGATGAACAGCGCCAAGCCAATTGAAGGCGACAAACAAGGTCTGCAAAAATTCTGGGACAAGGCCAAAGAGTTAGCCACCTTTGAGCCTGATCCAGTGAACTGATTTCCCCTTTTCCCTTTCCCCATTTAAGGCAACTTTTGTTTGTCTGCTCAGCTTATTTTTTTGAAAGAACTACACCATGTACCACCGAAATCATTTAGTAGAACAAGCGGACCCCGAACTCTGGGCCGCCATCCAAGCCGAAAACGCCCGCCAAGAGCACCACATCGAGTTGATTGCCAGTGAGAACTACGCATCTCCCGCTGTCATGGCGGCACAAGGCTCGCAACTGACCAACAAATACGCTGAGGGCTATCCCGGCAAGCGCTACTACGGCGGTTGTGAAAACGTCGATGTGGCTGAGCAACTCGCCATCGACCGCGTCAAGCAAATCTTTGGTGCGCAAGCCGCCAATGTGCAACCGCATTCTGGTGCGTCCGCCAATCAAGCGGTGTTCTTGGCTTTTTTGAAACCCGGCGAGACCATCTTGGGCATGAGCTTGGCAGAAGGCGGTCACTTGAG
>RFMX01000327.1 GCA_009927495.1 Betaproteobacteria bacterium | reverse complement strand
GCCAATGGCGTGGTGTTTCTCAACAAAGCCTTGCCCTCCAGAGCTGTTTTGGCAGCATTGCTCAATGCTTTGCATAAGGATTTGTCGTTCCCAGCTGAGCCTTTGCTAACGCAGGAAGCGCCTGTTCCTCAGGGTATGCCAAGTTTGTCGACGCAGCAACGTTTGGTTCTAGCGCAGCTGTCCAAGGGTGGACCAGTCGCCGTATTGCCCATCAATTGCAATTGAGCGAAGCCACCATCAAAAGCCACACCCGAGAAGTCTTGCGCAAGCTGAGAGTTGAAAACCGTACCCAGGCCAGTCAGTTGTACCTGCAATGGTTACTACAGAAAGCTTCCGATGTTTAGGGTCGTGCTTATCGATTTCGCTTGCACAGTCTTTTAGGCAAGGGAACCGCGATTGGCGTGGGCTTGCGGTTAACATCGCCTCGCCCCTCTTAATGCAAGGATCTCCCTATGTCAGCCGCTTACATCATTGTCGATACCCTGATCACCAACGATGAAGAGATGGAGAACTACAAACTTTTAGCCAAGCCTTTGGTGGAGAGCTTTGGCGGCGAGTATTTGGCACGTGGCGGGCAATTGGTGGTGAAAGAAAACCAGTTGTGGTCGCCCACCCGTTTGGTGCTGCTGCGTTTTCCGTCCATGGCGCAGGCCCAAACTTTTTATGATTCACCCGCTTACCAGCAGATTTTGCCCATCAGCCAAAGCTGTACCCAGCGTACCTTGGTGATGCTCGAAGGTCTCTAGGTCAGCATGGGATTTAATCGCCTCGGGGGCGAAAGCTGAACACCAGCCGTGTCGGCACACTGCCATCCACATCACGCGGCAACATGGCGGTTTTGCGCAGACCGTTGAGCACAGCTTCATCCCAAGCGCTGTTGCCACTGGACTTGAGCAAATTCACATCCTCGATTTTGCCGCTGGGACTGCAAGTCACTTCCACTTCAGCCGTGGGATTGCCCACCACGTTTTGTAACAAGTTGTCGGGGAAGGTGATGTTGGGTTTGACTTTGGCACGTAAGCGGCCGATGTAACTGGCAGACGGGGCACTGGCTTTGGGTGCTATGCCGGTGTCCACAGCCGTGCCGGCAGACCCCGCCATGGATTGCAATCGCTTGACGGCCGCTTGGTGACGTGCCTCTGCCTCCTTGGCCTCTTGCGCTTTACGTTTAGCTTCCTCTTCCTTATCAGCTTTGCGCTTGGCTTTTTTGTCCTCTTGCGCCTGCTGCTGTTTTTCCTCAGCTTGTTTCTTTTTCAACTTGTCTATGGCGATTTGAGGATCAACCACAGGCTTGGGTGCTTCTGTGGGCTTGACGGGTGGCGCAACGGGGGAAGGAGGCTCGGGTAGCGGCTCGGGTTCGGGCGTAGGTGGGACATCTGGCTCAGGAGGTAATTCCGCTTTAGGTGCAGCCGGTTGGGGTATTGCTGACCATAACTCGGCTTCCACGCTCATGTCTTGCGGCTGTTGCGACCACAAGGTGCCCCAGTTCAAAGCCAATAACAGCAAAGCATGCACTGCCAAGGCCAATACCAGCGCACGACCATTGCCGCCATCAGGCGCTGGTGCAAATTCCAAGTGAGCGTCGCTTGAACTCATATTGTGTGTGTCAATTGTTCAGTTGAACCGACAAACCTACTCGCTGCACACCAGCGCGTTGCAAGCTGTCCATCAACTTGACGACATTTTCGTAAGCGATGTGTTTGTCTGCACTGATAACCACTGGCGTGGCGGCATTGCCAGCTTGCAGTTGCAAGGTCAGGGCGGCGACGTTATCCATCGATGCGGTTTGTTTGACATCGGTGCCAGACGCGTTTGAAGCACCGCGTGACTTGACCATGATGTTGAGCTTTTTGTCGATCTCAACCGTGATGACTTGATCCGGTGCGGCACTGGCCTTGCCGACCGACGGAATGTCAATCATGCTGGGCGCCATTAAGGGCGCGGTCACCATGAAGATAATGAGCAGCACCAACATCACATCGATGAAGGGCACCATATTGATATCACTCATGGTGCGTCGTCGCATGCTGCGGGGTGTGGACGAAGACATGGGGTGAGCCTCGCTTTAGCGTGTCAGTGTGGTGGCTTGTGCGCCCACATTGCGTTGCAAGATGTTCGAGAACTCTTCGATGAAGGTTTCCAGTCGGTTGGCCACGCGGTCAATGTCGCGGGAAAAACGGTTAAAGGCCAGTACCGCAGGAATGGCGGCAAACAAACCGATGGCAGTAGCGACCAAGGCTTCGGCAATGCCAGGGGCGACCTTGGCCAAAGTGACTTGCTGCATTTGCGCCAAGCCTGTGAAGGCATGCATGATGCCCCAACCGTGCCAAACAAACCACATAAGGCGATACTGAGCCAACTGACGCCAACATGGACAGGTTAGATTCAATCGCATCCATTTCACGTTGTAGGCTGGCACGCATGGCTCGGCGTGCACCGTCCATCAACAGGCCGCTGTCTGTGATGCGCCGTTCACGCAGTTTTTGGTATTCGCGCATACCACTGGCAAAAATACGTTCCATGGGGCCTGCCAGCTTAGCGTTTTGCTGGGCTGCGGCAAACAACTCTTGCAAGCTTTTACCAGACCAAAACTCGCGTCAAATTCGTCGTTCAAGCGACCTACATCACCCAGCGACAAGAGCTTGCGAAAAATGGCGGTCCAACTCATCAGAGACACGAACAGCAGCAGCAGCACAACCGCCTGAACAACCCAGCTTGCATTCAACAGCAAGTGAACAATGGAAAACTCTTGGTTCATAGCAAACGCTCCAAAATGGAAGAGGGGATACGGTCTGGCTTGAGGCTGGCAGCTTGAACCCAGCCAATGCGAATCGTACCTTCGCACAGCAGCACGGGTTCGGTGGCTTGTCGCCAAGCTTGTTGGGCGATGACCAAGCTAGAGCGGCCTTTTCTCAGCATGCTGGCGTTGACGGTCAATAAGTCATCAAGCTGAGCGGGTTTGTGGTACTTCAACTGGGTTTCCACCACCACAAACATGCCGCCCGTGGCTTCGCGCAAGGCTTGTTGTTCGATGCCTAAATGGCGCAGCCACTCGGTACGGGCGCGTTCAAAAAACTTTAAATGGTTGGCATAAAAAACGATGCCACCCGCATCGGTGTCTTCCCAGTAAACACGCACAGGAAATTCAAAACTCATGCAGCCTCCAAAAGACTTTGTATGCGCTTAGCGGCCGTGTTTAAGTCTTGCAAAGACGACGCGGTAGAAAAGCGCACATAGTCACCAGGGGCATGTGTGCCAAAGTCTCGCCCAGGGGTGACCGCCACATGGGCGTGTTGCATCAGGTGCTCGGCAAAGGCCCAACTGTCTGGCAAGCCAAGGCGGCGGCAAGCGTTGCGGCAATCGGCCCAAGCGTAAAACGCGCCATCGGGCACCACAGGCACCGTCAAACCCATGGCGTTGAGTTGGGGAATAAAACTGTCTCGTCTGGCTTTGAAGGCTTTACGTCGGTCTTCATAGACGCTCAGGCTCTCGGGTTCAAAGCAAGCCAAGGCCGCGTGTTGTGACACAGAGTTGGGGCAAATAAACAGGTTTTGCGCCAAGCGCTCCATGACGGGCACCAAGGCATCGGGCACCACCAACCAACCCAAGCGCCAACCGGTCATATTGAAGTACTTTGAAAAGCTGTTGATGCTGATGATCTGGTCGTCGACGGCCAAAGCGGTTTGCGCGAAGGCGTCGTCATAGCTCAGCCCCAAATAAATTTCATCCACCATGGTGATACCGCCGTGTTGTTGCACCACGCCATGGATGGCTTTGAGCTCTGCGGCAGCCACCGATGTGCCCGTCGGGTTTGAGGGCGAAGCCAGCAACACCCCGCGGGTCTGCTGGCGCCAGTTAGCTTGAACTTGCGCCGCACTCAGCTGAAAGCGTTGCGACGCATCGGTGGGCAAAAGCACGGCACGTCCCTGGGCTGCACTGACGAAGTGGCGGTTGCAGGGGTAGCTGGGGTCGGGCATCAGCACCTCGTCGCCATCTTCAATCAAGGCCATGCAGGCCAGCAGCAACCCCCCCGATGCACCTGCTGTGACCACGATACGACGCTCAGGCACTTGCACCCCAAAGCGCGATCCATACCAAGCGCTGATTCGCTCGCGCAGGGCATCCAGACCTAAGGCGTTGGTGTATTGGGTTTGGCCATCGCGCACAACGCGTTCAGCAGCCGCTTGCACCAAGGGAGGGGCGGTGAAATCGGGTTCGCCAATATTGAGGAACACCATGGGTTGATCGGTGTGCTTGACTTCAGCCGCGATACGTTGCGCCGCTTTGGCCATTTCCATCACATAGAAAGGCTCGATGCGTTGGGCGCGTTGCGTGATGCGCATGTTTATTCGGTGGCTGCAGTGGGTAAGTCGGTGATAGGTGTTTTGCGGTCAGCCTCTACCTCGGCGGCACGCAATTGAGGTGCCAGTTGGTTGAGCACGGCGTTCACGTATTTGTGGCCATCGGTGCCGCCAAACTCTTTGGCCAAATCGATGCATTCATTCAACACCACACGCCAAGGAATATCAATGCAATGCTGCAACTCGTAAGCGCCAATCCAAAGCACCGCATGTTCAATCGGGGAGAGTTCGGTCAACTTGCGGTCCAACATCGGCAGAATCAGCGCATCCAGCGCAGTGGCTTGTTCGGCACAGCCGTGCAGCAGGGCATCAAAATGCACTGCATCTGCTTTATTAAAACCACTCAGGTCGCGGGTAAAAATGTCGACCTCATCGGCAGGGTTGCCGCCCACCATCACTTGGTACAGCGCTTGCAAGGCAAAACCACGCGCCCGGGTACGGGCTGCACGGGCACTGGCACGGCGTAAGTTGTGTTCGGTCATGTCAGGCTTTGCATCAACAGTGCCATTTCAACCGCAACCCGCGCCGCATCGCGGCCCTTGTCGGTTTGACGCGCCACGGCTTGGGGCAGGTCTTCGGTGGTGAGAATGGCATTGGCAATCGGTAAGCCATGGTCTAGTGCCAACTGCGTGATGGCAGAACCCGACTCATTGGCCACCAGTTCAAAGTGGTAGGTTTCGCCTCGAATGATGCAACCCAAGGCGATGAGCGCATCGAAGCGCTGGCTTTGTGCCAATGCTTGCAAAGCCACAGGCACTTCCAATGCGCCAGGTACTGTCACATGATGAATATGGGTTTCAGACACCTTGAGCGCTTTCAATTCAGCCAAACAGGCCAGCGTCAAAGCGTTGGTGATCTCAGGGTTAAAGCGTGCTTGCACGATACCGATATGCAGATTGCTGCCATCCATGTTTGAACGTGTCGCGCTTGAATCGGGGTGGTGCATGTCATTCCTTGGAGAGGTAGCCGGTGATTTCCAGCCCGTAACCGGTCATGCTGGGCATGCGCCTGGGGTTGCCCATGAGGCGCATTTTTTGAACGCCGCAGTCGCGCAATATTTGTGCGCCTATGCCATAGGTGCGTAAATCCATGCGCCCACGCTCAGGCGCTTGGGCCGATCGCGCCACGCCTTCAAATTGCGCCAACAGTCTCTCGCCAGTTTCACCGCAGTTAAGAAGGACTACCACACCCGTGCCTTCGTGTGCAACTCTTGCTAAAGCTGCATCTAAGGTCCATGAATGCATCACCCGTTGCGGCTCTAGCGCATCCAGCACCGACAAAGGTTCGTGGACACGTGCCAACACCGAATGGTCTGCTGACCAAGTGCCGCGTACCAAGGCAATGTGAACGCTGTCACTGGGCAGGTCTTTGTAAGCATGGGCGACGAATTCGCCGTGTGCAGTGGTCATGGGGCGGCTGCTGATTTTTGTCACCAAAGATTCTGTGCGGCTGCGGTATTCGATGAGATCGGCGATGGTGCCGATCTTCAAGCCGTGTTCGGCAGCAAACGCCATCAAGTCGGGCAGGCGCGCCATGGTGCCGTCGTCTTTCATGATTTCGCAAATCACTGCAGCTGGTGAGCAGCCGGCCATGGCAGCCAAATCGCAACCCGCTTCGGTGTGACCCGCGCGCATCAGCACACCGCCATCCACTGCTTGCAAAGGGAAGATATGGCCAGGCTGCACCAAGTCGCTGGCTATGGCGGTTTTGGCCACGGCCACTTGCACGGTACGGGCGCGATCAGCCGCAGAAATACCCGTGGTCACACCTTGCGCTGCTTCAATTGAGACGGTGAAGGCGGTGCTGTACACCGTGCCATTGCGCTCCACCATGGGTGGCAGTTTTAAGTGTTCGCAGCGTTCGCGGGTGAGGGTGAGGCAAACCAGGCCACGACCAAAGCGCGCCATGAAATTGATGGCTTCAGGCGTGACATGGTCAGCTGCCAGCACCAAGTCCCCTTCGTTTTCGCGGTCTTCTTCATCCACCAAGATGACCATGCGGCCAGCCTTCATGTCGGCCACGATGTCGGCCAAAGGGGAGATGGCAACAGGCTTTACTGGGCTTGTCATGGGTTTGCTTTCATTGAAATGTCTAGGCTGAGCATGCGTTCCACATAGCGAGCCACAGTGTCGATTTCGAGGTTCACAGCACTAGCGGCCTTTAGGTGCCCCAGTGCGGTGTTTTCAATGGTGTGGGGAATCAGATTGATGGACACCAAGCAGCCCTCAGGACTGTCTTCAACACGGTTGACAGTCAAACTGACGCCATTGACGGTGACCGAGCCTTTATAGGCGAGGTACTTGGCAAGAGACAGGGGCGCCATCACTTGCAGCAGCCAGCTTTCCCCAATTTCTTCGAAGCGACTTACCGAGCCTATGCCATCTACATGCCCAGACACGATATGTCCACCTAGTCTGTCGTTGGCGCGCAAGGCTTTTTCCAAATTGAGGACGGTACCGATATGGTCTAGGCCTGCAGTTTTGGCCAGCGACTCGGCTGAAATATCGATGGTGAAAATGTTTTGTGCGGCGTTGAAGCTGGTGACTGTCATGCATGCGCCATTGAGTGCGATGCTGTCTCCTAGGCCCACATCATCTAAA
>RFMX01000233.1 GCA_009927495.1 Betaproteobacteria bacterium | reverse complement strand
TGGTTTGAACGCCAAGGAGGAAATCGACTACGACGCGATGGAAGCCAAGGCACGCGCCACCAAGCCCAAGCTCATCATCGCCGGTGCATCGGCCTACAGCTTGCACATCGACTTCGCCCGATTTGCCAAGGTCGCAAAAGAGATTGGCGCCATCTTCTTGGTCGACATGGCGCACTACGCGGGTTTGATTGCTGCGGGTGTCTACCCCAACCCCGTGCCACATGCTGATGTGGTCACCTCCACCACCCACAAGAGTTTGCGCGGCCCACGTGGCGGCATCATTCTGATGAAGGCTGAGCATGAAAAAGCCATCAACAGCGCGGTCTTTCCCGGCTTGCAAGGCGGCCCACTCATGCACGTCATTGCCGCCAAAGCGGTGGCATTCAAAGAAGCCTTGCAACCCGGCTTCAAGGAATACCAGCAACAGGTCATCAAAAATGCGCAAACCGTGGCGCAAACCCTCACCGAACGCGGTCTTCGCATCGTGAGTGGTGGTACCCAAAGCCATGTGATGTTGGTCGATTTGCGCTCGAAAAACATCACCGGCAAAGCGGCTGAAGCGGCATTGGGCAACGCCCACATGACCATCAACAAAAACGCTATCCCCAACGACCCCGAAAAGCCCATGGTCACCAGTGGCGTGCGCATCGGCACCCCCGCTATGACCACGCGTGGTTTCAAGGACGAAGAAGCGCGAGCCACCGCCCACCTGATCGCCGATGTGCTTGAAAACCCCCATGATGAAGCGCATATCGCCGCGGTACGCGCCAAGGTTCACGCCCTCACCAGCCGCTTTCCGGTCTACGGGTAACACGGTATGAAGTGCCCTTTTTGCAGCCATGTGGAAACCCAAGTCATGGAAACCCGCATGTCCGAAGAGGGCGACTCGATTCGCCGCCGTCGCTCGTGCAGTCACTGCGAAAAACGCTTCACCACCTACGAACGCGCCGATGTCAGTTACCCAGCGGTGGTGAAAAAAGATGGGCGACGTATCGAATACGACCGCACCAAGTTGCGCGGATCCCTGAATCTGGCGCTGCGCAAGCGCCCTGTCAGTACCGAGCAAATCGATGCGGCCATCGAGCGTATAGAAGACAAACTGCTGACCTTGGGGCAACGCGAAGTAGCCTCCACACGCATAGGTGAGTTGGTCATGCGGGAATTAAAAAAGCTGGACAAAGTGGCCTATGTACGCTTTGCCAGCGTCTACCGCAGCTTTGAAGATGTGGACGAGTTCAAAACCTTGGTAGACGAATTCCGCCGCTAAGTCCAACGTTCATTCCTCACCTTTTCAAGGTGAACAGCGCACACCCTTTTTGGCCCATGCCGTTGCAAGATGACGGCCATGCACACTGCGTCTTCATTCGGAAAATTGCCTTTGGCTTTCCCAGGCTTCACGCTGATGGAAATGCTCACGGTCTTGGGCTTGTTGGCCACCCTTGTCAGCGTGGCAACGCCTTGGCTACAGCAGTGGGTTTGGCGGCTGCAAGTCGAAACAGTGGTGCATTCTTGGAGCGCTGACTTACAAGCTGCTCGGTTGCAAGCCCTGCGCTCGGGTCAAGCCTTGCGTCTGCAACGCTCAGGTCAGTGCCAAAGCGCCCCTCTGGCCAACGGGGACTGGCGCTGCGGTTGGCAGTTACTCAAAGCACAAGGCAATAACCCTAGTGTGCTTGTCAACACACTGCTGGCTGGCGATGTGCTGGTCAACATCAGCCCCGCGCAAAACAAATTGGATATCAACGCCTTGGGCGAGCCATTGGCGGGAGGCTTGCGTGTGGTGGTGCAAGCCAAGCGCAGCACAAACGCTTCATCGGTGCGCGCCATTTGTATTAACACGGCGGGGCGCATGCGGGTCATCAAAGGCAGCACTTGCACATGAAGGCCTCAGCCCAACACTCCCGTGGGTTCTCCACCTTTGACGCCTTGGCCGGGGTAATGGTGCTCAATATGCTTTGTTTGGGTGTACTCGCTATGCAACTGCAAGCCTTGCAAGCACAGCGCGATGCGCTCGCCATGCAAGCAGCGGTAGGCTTGGCCCAAGACCTGTGGGAGCGTATGCAACTGTTTCCGCATGCCTCCATGTCTTACCAATTGCAACTGGGTCAAGTTGCACCCAATACAGACTGTAAAAGCCAAGCTTGTACGCCAAGCCAATGGGCGCAATCAGATTTAGCCGCTTGGCAAGCAGCGGTGCAGTTGCGACTGCCCGGCGCAAAAACCCAACTGGTCACCAACGCTTCTGCCAAAGTGCAATTGCTGCTGGCATGGCCAGACAACTCAACACCAGACCCAGGCGCCTCTGTGCCAACTGCCTGCCCAAGCCGCTACCGTTGCTGGCAAACCAGTTGGTCTTTATGACACGCTGTCTTTGCACATCCCAACACGGCCACACTTTGGTTGAAAGCTTGGTCGGCATGGTGCTGTCCCTGTGGGTCATCATGGCGGCTTTTGCGGCATTTGCTTGGGTGCAAAGCAACCACCAACATATGCAAGCTCGGGCTGATATGCAAGAGCGTTTGCACACAGCGCTGTACTTGCTGCAAGAGCGGGTTGCGCGAGCAGGTGCACCTGCCCTGCAATTTGACGCGCAAAACAAAGCCAAGCTGTTATCCCCAAGCTTTAGTCTGCAAGGCGTCGGCAGCACTTTGTCATTGATGCACCACAGCAGCCTGAGCCCCTCAGACTGCCAAGGGCATCAAGCCTCAAACTTGCCTTGGATTCAAGATGAATTCAAGCGCAGCACGCGCAACGAACTCAGTTGCAAAGACAGTTTTCGCAGCAACACCACTTACCAAGCCTTGGTAGACAACATAGACCAAGTGGGTTTTCTGTATGCAGAAATCCTGCCAGGGGACGTGCCACGTATGCAATGGCGCAATGCCAACGCCGTTTCCAATTGGCAAGGGGTACGAGGTGTACAAACCTGTTTGCAAACTAGGCTGTCTGGCTTGGGCGCAGTGCCTGCCAGCCCCGCATGCAGCAGTGGGCTGCCATTGAGTTCACCAGCGCTGTCGTGGCAGGGAGTGGCGTTTTTGCGCCACGCCAAACCATGAAGACACAACGCGGCTTGGCCTTGCCCATGGTGGTGGTGCTCTCCTGTCTTTGCAGTGTGTTGCTGTTGGCGCAGTGGCGTAACTTGGCCATGGCACAAGCATTGGGGCATAGCGCGGGGCTGCGTTGGCAATTGAAACAAAGCGCTTTGGACACCTTGCGCTTGGCCGTTGACGATATTCGTCTAGATACAGGTGATAGAAGACACCAGATGGGAAATTCTTCTGACAGCCATGCGTTCTTTCCAAGCACCAAGCAGGAGTGGCAGGTATTGCAATCGCGCTTGACACCCAATGAGTGCCAGACGGGCATTTGCCGCCCCCTTGGGTCAGACAACACAACGCTCGCGCCTTGGCTGAGACGCCTTGACCAAGCGCAAAAAGCACCATCGCCCTCTGGCCAAAGCGCCAGGTATTGGGTGGAGATTCTTCCTCTGCCCACTGCCAACCTAGGTGACTCCGTGTTCATTTACCGCATCACTGCCTTGGCACAAAACGGTGAGGGTGGCGCACAGTCTGGCTGGCAAGCCTTGTGGCAACCCAAACCAAACGATGCAAGCCAGCCTTTGCCTGCTCTGCCAACCGTGGACTGGGTGCGCCTGCTCCCCTTGTCGCCATGAGACGCATCCTTGGCGGTTTCACCCTCATCGAGTTGCTGTTCGTCATGGCGCTCATCGCCCTACTCAGCAGTATTGCGCTGCCCAGTTACCAACATACCCAACAAAAAAGTCAGCGCACCTTGGCCAAACTCGCCTTGACCAAAACCGCACACTGGCTCGAACGCTCGGCCAGTATCTCTGGCAGCTACCCCTCTAGCCTGCCCGACAGCGTATGGCAAAGCAGCGAATTGCGCTACCGCTTACAACTGCAAAGCCAAGCCCAATCTTTTACCTTGACCGCCATCCCTTTGGGCGCACAGGCCAAAGACGCCTGCGGCAGCCTCACACTGGGCCACTCAGGAGAGCGCGGGGTGCAAAACGCCACATTGAGTGCCACCCCATGCTGGGAAAGGTAAGACTGGCATAAGACTCCGATAATCGCCCGAATGATTTGGTCTGACACCGACACCACTCGAATGAACCACGCCTTGGCCTTGGCCAAGCAAGCGCTGTTCATCACCACGCCCAACCCCCGTGTTGGGTGTGTGATTTGCTCGTCCAGTGGTGAAGTATTGGGCGAGGGTCATACCCAAGCCGCAGGACTCGCCCATGCCGAAATCATGGCCTTACGCGACGCGCAAGCACGAGGGCACGACATAAAAGGTGCGACGGCTTATGTCACCCTGGAGCCTTGTGCCCACCATGGTCGCACCGGCCCGTGTTGCGATGCCCTGATAGATGCCGGTATCGCCAAAGTCGTGGTCAGCGTGCAAGACCCCAACCCTAAAGTGGCGGGCTTGGGCTTGGCGCGGTTACGCGCGGCAGGTATCCAAGTTGAAGTTGGTTTGGGCGTTCAAGAAGCCTCAGAGCTGAACATTGGTTTTCTCAAACGCATGGAGCACGGCACGCCGTGGCTGCGCCTGAAATCGGCGCAATCGTTGGACGGCCAAACCGCGCTGCTCAATGGGCAAAGCCAATGGATCACCGGCGAGGCTGCTCGCTTAGATGGTCACCATTGGCGCGCTCGTGCCTGTGCGGTGCTCACGGGCATTGGCACGGTGTTGCAAGACAACCCCCAGTTGAATGTACGAGGCATCAGCACCCCACGCCAGCCCCATTTGCTGTTGGTCGATTCACGTTTGCAAACCCCGCTGAATGCACGCTTGTGGGAGACCAGCAGGCATGTGGTGATTTACCACGCCGAGCGTGATGTCACCAAGGAAGCTGCCCTCCAAGGGCAAGGTGCCGAACTGGTGTATTTGCCAGGTGCAGGCCACAAAGTGGACTTGAGCGCCATGCTTCAAGACATGGGGCAACGTGCTTACAACGAGGTACATATCGAAGCGGGGCACAAGCTCAACGGCTCGTTGCTGAATGCTGGCTTGGTGGATGAACTGCTGATCTATATCGCCCCTGTTTTACTTGGGGCTGGACAGCCCTTGGCAGCCTTGCCGTTGTTTGAAAAAATCGATGACGCCACACCATGGGTATTCAACAACCACACGCTCATCGGTGCTGATTTGCGAGTGTTAGCCAGACCCCTTCGCTGATCTGCCAAAATAGCCCTATGTTCACCGGCATCATCACCGGCGTGGGGCGCATCGCCGCCGTG
>RFMX01000069.1 GCA_009927495.1 Betaproteobacteria bacterium | reverse complement strand
GGTGCAAGCTTCTTGCACCTCGGGGTCTTTCAAGGCCGTGAGCACCATCAATGCGCCTTGGCTACGCAGCTCGCACACAGCGTACAAAGTTTGCAGGCCCTGCGAGTCTGGCAAATTCAAATCGACCAAGACCAAAGCCCAGGGCATGGGTGAGGACAAGAATTCAAGCGCGGTTTGAAGACGGTGCGCCATGACGCATTGCGCTTGTGGCAAACAGCTTTGCACCGACACAGCGATGGCGTCAGCCATCAAAGGGTGGTCTTCAATGATCAAGATGCGCGGGTGAGGCATAACATCTCCTTGGGCGAGATGTACGCAATTTCCTTTACGTCTTCAAGTGCTTTTTATATAAATTGAGCAATATTTTAATTAAGACGCATGCCTGCGTGAGGCTCTGAGCAAGCACACGGCGCTCAGCAAAGCCAGCAAAGCCACGGGAATGGCCGCCATGAACACTGTTTGCAAGCCCCAATGGGTGCTGAGCGCCGCGCCACCCAAAGCACCCAGCACACCGGTGAAACCATAGCCGATCACCGCGTACAAAGCCTGCCCCCTGCCCCGCAAGCGCCCTGGGAAATGCTGCGACAGCCATGCGATGCACACCGTGTGTTGAATGGCAAAGGTGAACACATGCAGGCACTGCGCCAGCAGCAGCACCGGTAACCACTGGCCATACCAAGCGGTCATGCCCATGCGAAGGCTCATCAAGCCGGTGCAAACACACAACCATGCAGGCAAGCTCAGCCAGTGCAACCAGCGGCTTTGGGTGAAGAAGCCGATGATTTCGACCACAACTGACACCGCCCACAACACGCCAATCATGTCTTTGCCGTAGCCGAGTTCATCCAAGTACAAAGAGAAAAACGTGTAAATCGCTACATGCGACAGCACATGGAAAAACAAGGTGGCGAAAAACCACAGGGTTTGCGGTTGGCGCAGCACTTTGCCAAACCCGGCTTGGCCTTTGACATGCGGCGCTTCTTCTCGCACATTGGGCAAGCTCCATACGCTCAAGTTGATGGCCAACAAGGTCAACACCGTCCACATCGGAAAGTCAGCCATGCCATGCACTTCAAACCAGTGGCCTGACACAAACACCGTCACCAAAAACCCAACCGAGCCCCACAAGCGAATACGCCCATAGCGACGCACATCCAGC
>RFMX01000070.1 GCA_009927495.1 Betaproteobacteria bacterium | reverse complement strand
AAGTACGGTGTGCGCGACCCGCGTGGGGGTGGCCGTTCTTCAGCGCGGCTCACCGCACCCACCGTGGCTGCTGGCGCCGTCGCCAAAAAATGGCTGAAAGAAAAATACGGCACCCACTTCATCGGTTGTATGACGCAACTGGGCGAGCACTCCATCGGCTTTGAAGACTGGGCGCATGTGCCCCACAACCCGTTTTACGCTCCCATCGCCGACGTGGCGCATCTGGAGGCCTACATGGACAGTTTGCGCAAAGCGGGCGACTCCTGCGGCGCTCGCATCTGGGTTGTGGCCAAAGGCATGCCGGTGGGTTTGGGTCAACCGATTTACGACCGGCTCGATGCCGACATTGCTCACGCCATGATGGGCTTGAACGCGGTCAAAGGTGTGGAAATCGGTGCTGGTTTTGCCAGCGTCGCACATCTGGGCTCGACCCACGGCGACAGCTTGACGCCCGAGGGTTTTGCCAACAACAACGCCGGTGGCGTGTTGGGCGGCATCAGCACGGGGCAAGACCTGGAGGTGAGCATCGCCATCAAGCCCACCAGTTCCATTCTCACGCCACGCGACAGCATCGACAGTGCAGGCAGCGCGGTGCAGGTGCAAACCAAGGGCCGCCACGACCCTTGCGTCGGCATCCGCGCCACGCCCATTGCCGAAGCGCTGCTGGCGTTGGTGGTGATGGACCATGCGCTGCGCCACCGTGCGCAGTGCGGCGATGTGGTCATGCCGCTGGCCCCCATTCCTGCGCAGCGCGGCGATTGATCCCATGAACACAGACGCAGCGCCGCGGGTCTCGCGGCGTCAACTGGTGCCGTTTGCCGCGCTGTCCGCCAGTTACTTTGCCCACATCGGATTTTTCAACCCCTATTTGCCTTTGTGGTTGAAACACCTGGGCCTGAGCCTGTGGATGATCGGTTTGCTCACTTCCATGCAAGCGGTGACACGTGTGTTTGCGCCTTACCTGTGGGGTTGGCTGAGTGACCGCAGCGGTGAACGTGTGCCCCTGATGCGTTGGTGTGCGGGCATGGCCTTGTTGTGCTCCATCGGCCTGTTGTTCAGCGATGCGCCGTGGTGGTTGGCAGCGGTCTTGTTCTTGATGTTCACCCACACCAGCGCCATGATGCCCATGAGCGAGGCCGCGATGGCGCATTTGGTGAGTCACCAAGGGGC
>RFMX01000189.1 GCA_009927495.1 Betaproteobacteria bacterium | reverse complement strand
AACGCCACCGGGTCTTTGTACAGGTGCAGGGTGTCGGCTTTCAAGCTGCCCACGCCGTGTTCGGCGCTCATGGAACCCCCAAACTTCATGACCGCGCATACACCAGTGCGTTGATGCGGTGCTCTTGGTTGGCCAAAAAAACCGCGGCATCGGTACCGACGGGGCATTGCACGTTGTAGTGCAAATTGCCGTCGCCCAGATGCCCAAAATTCACCAAGCGAACGCCTGCGATCTCCTGCGCCAACAAGGCGTCCGTGTACGCCACAAAGTCGGGAATGGCAGACACGGGCAGCGAAATATCGTGTTTGATGTTCAAGCCTTCAGCTGCTTGCGCTGAGCTGATGCTCTCACGCACCTGCCACAACTGCCGCCCCTGCGACAAACTTCTGGCCACCACCGCGTCGCTGGCATAGCCGGTACTGAGTGCGGCTTCCAGCAATCGTTCTAGTTGGGCATGGCCATGCGCTTCGCTTTCGGTGTCACTGTGCGACAGCAAGACGCAATAGGGGGCGGTTTGCCACAACGGCACATTGAGAAGGGGAAATGGGTGTGTACCAATTGCAAAGCAAACTGCCCCATCACCTCAAAACCCGTGAGGCCTGCGCCCAAGTGTTGTTGCGCCAAGCCCAGCAACTGCACAGCGGCTTGCATGGAGGGCAGGGCCGCCCAAGCGGTCAGTTCTGCGGCGGGTTGGGGGTAGAGCTTCAAAGTGGCGGCAGTGATGATGCCCAAGGTGCCTTCGCTGCCAATGAAGATATCGCGCAAGTCGTAGCCGGTATTGTCTTTGCGCAAGCCACTCAGGCCACGCCACACCTCGCCCTGCGCTGTCACCACTTCCAGCCCCAAACAAAGGTCTCGCGCATTGCCGTAGCGCAGCACTTGCGTGCCACCGGCGTTGCTGCCCAAATTACCGCCAATGGTGCAACTGCCCTCGGAAGCCAAGCTGAGGGGAAACAACAGGCCTGCTTCAGTGGCCGCTTGTTGCACATGGTGCAAAACGCAACCGGCTTCTGCGGTCAGTGTGAGGTTGGCTTTGTCCACAGCGCGAATGCGGTTCATGCGCTGCAAGTTCAGCACCACTTCCCGACCCGACTGGTCTGGGGTCGATCCCATCACCAAACCGGTGTTACCGCCTTGCGGCACCAAGGGGGCGCCTGCAGCAGCACACGCTTTAATAACTTTCGCCACTTCATCGGTGGTACTGGGTTTGACGACGCACAATGCCTTGCCTTGCATGCGTCCGCGCCAATCGCGCTCAAAAGCAGACAAATCGCCGCTGGACAACACATGGGTTGCACCCACGATGGACTGCAGTTGTGGCAGCAAGGGGCTGGTCATGGGCTGGGTTCTTGGGTTGGCCCCCCAGCAGCAGCCAAGGCAGCATCACGCAGCCGCCACCGCACATGCAAAGCACTGGCGGTGAAAAGCATCAAGCACAGCAGAATTTCCACCGCGGCAAAGGCGTTGCTAGGCCATGCGTCCCCTTGCAGGCGTATCACCCCCTCTGCGAAATACAACCACACCACCAAGCTGACCCAGCGGTAGGTGTACATGCGGTTTTTCAGCAAACCCGCCAAAGGGATGCACAAGGGCAGGGCTTTTAACACCAACCAAGAGCCGCCTGGGCGCAAAGGGGCCAGCCACAACTCCCACAACACAGAAAGAAGTATCAAGCCGATGAGGCTGCTTACAGCCAATGTGCGGCTGAGGCGAACATGCCAAAGGGCTTGGGAAGTGAGGGTGGGTGTAGATGGCATGATAGAGATCATGATTGTCTCGCAACTCCTTAGTCTCCCGCAAAAACTCCTGCATTTCCCTTGGCGAAGGGCGATCAAGCGCTTGATGCATCGTTTTGCCGATGACCGATTGGGGCAAACCGCGGGTGCGCTGACATTTACCACCTTGATCGCCTTGGTGCCCCTCTTGACCGTGGCTTTGGCGGTGGTGACTGCGTTTCCCGTGTTTGACCAATTTCAAACTGTGCTGCAACGCTGGTTGGTGGAAAGCCTGATTCCCGAGTCCATTTCACGCCAAGTGTTGGGCTACCTGACCCAGTTCACCACCAAGGCCAGTCGCTTGGGCAGTTGGGGTTTTGCCGCTTTGATGATGTCTGCGGTGGCCTTGATGCTCACCATAGACCGCAGCCTCAACACGATTTGGCGGGTACGGCAGCAACGTGCTTGGGGTCAACGTCTGTTGTTGTACTGGGGGGCGCTCACCTTGGGGCCCTTGTTGGTGGCGGCCGGTTTGGTGACCATGGCATCCGTCATCAGTTGGTCGGGGGGCTCTTTGCGTTACCAAGGGCCTGGCGTCAAGATGGCTTTGGGGGTGTTGGAATTCCTGTTGTTATGGGGTGGTATCAGCGGCTTGTACCGCTTTGTGCCCAACACCTATGTGGCTTGGCGTCCCTTGTTGATTGGGGCCTTTTTCACTGCGCTGGTGCTGCAAGCTGCACGCAGTGGCTTGACGTTTTATTTGGCCAGCATGCCTACTTTTTCGCTGGTTTACGGCACCTTTGCTACCGTGCCGATTTTGCTGGTCTGGATTTACACCACGTGGGTGGTGGTGTTGTTAGGCGCTGTGTTGGTGGCGAGTTGGCCAAGCCTTGTACAAGACCTTCCTGACGAACAAGACGTGCAAGCAGGCCGAACATTTGCGCTGGCCTTGGGGTGCTTGCGCTTGTTACACCAAGCCAGGGTGCAAAGCGCCGGTGGTTTGAATGCACAGCAACTGTCGCAGCGTTCGACGGCTGCTCTGTGGGAAGTGCAAGAAGTGCTTGGGTTTTTGGTTCAATTGGATTGGGTAGGGCGATTGAATGAGCACCACAACCCACGCTATGTGCTGCTGGTGGATGTGGCGACCACCCCTGCCGCACCCTTGATCGATCACTGCTTGCTTGCAGATACCGCCCATACCCAAGCTGTGTGGGCGAGGTGGCAAGACTGGCGCTTGTCTGCGTTACTTTAATCGGGGTCAGATCCCAATTCATTCGGATGGCAAACAAATCTGTTGATGTATGTGTACTGGGCGCAGGCATTGTGGGCTTGAGCTTGGCGCTGAAGTTGCAAGAACGTGGCCGCGAAGTGGTCCTGGTCGACCGCGCACAGCCCGGTGCCGCTACCAGCTTTGGCAATGCCGGCTTGATCGAGCGCAGCACGGTGTTTCCTTATGCCTTTCCACGCGATTTCAAAACCTTGTTGGCCTATGCCTTGGGACAACGCACAGCTGCTCACTACCACTGGCGTGCTTTGCCTTTTTTGTTGCCATGGATGTGGCGTTACTGGCAGCATTCTTCGCCAATGCTGTATCCCCATGCTATTGCTGGCGCACTGCCATTGATAGAACACAGCTGGCGCGAGCACCAACCTCTCATCGCAGCCGCAGGGGCGCAAGGTCTGGTGAATGCGCGAGGGTGGATCAAGGTGTTTCGCACCCAGGAAAGTGCCAACGAAAGCCTGGCCATGGCTGAGCAAAGCCGTGCTTATGGCGTGACTGCACATGCCTTGTCTGCGGCAGAGCTGCTGGCCAAAGAGCCTGCGCTGCTAAACGTGGTGCTCGGTGGCGTGCACTACCCCGATGCGCGCCAGATCCAAGACCCGCAAGCCTTGTCTACGGCTTACTTACGTTTGTTCGAGCAGCGGGGTGGGCGTTTTGTTCAGGGGGATGCGCGAAGCTTGCAGGCTGAAGTCCTAGGGTGGTCTGTGCAGACCGAGGCAGGGCGTTTGATTGCCCCTCAAACCGTCCTGGCCTTGGGACCATGGGGTGAGGACATGGCGCGTCAACTCGGTTACCGTTTGCCGATGGGACGAAAGCGCGGTTATCACATGCACTTCCGTGCGTCAGGAGCGAGCCTGCAGCACACCATCGTGGATGTTGAAAACGGCTATGCGATTGCGCCCATGGGACGAGGTTTGCGCTTAACCACAGGCGCAGAGTTTGCGCTGCGCGATTCGCCCCCCACCCCCGTGCAACTTGAGCGTATCGAACCTAAGGCGCGTGGTTTAACCCATTTAGGTGAACGCTTAGACAACAAGCCTTGGCTAGGGTCGCGCCCTTGCACACCCGATATGCTGCCTTTGGTAGGTCCTGCACCCCTGCATCCTGGCTTATGGTTCAGCTTCGGCCACGCACACCACGGTCTCACCCAAGCTGCTTCCAGCGGGAGGTTGCTTGCCGAAATGATGTGTGGCGAGGCGCCTTATACCGACCCAAGGCCTTATCGGGTCGAGAGGTTCGGCGCTTAGATTGCTGGGTCGCTTAACTCCTCGCCATGACGGTTAGCGCAAAAACCGCTTCAGCGCATCCAAGGTTTCGTCAGGCGACTCGCTCATTTGGTGGTGCCCATGGGGAATGCTCACCACTTGCAAAGCTTTGCCACTTTCTTTAGCCTGGGCAATCAGCAGCTGCGCGTTTTTGGGCGTGGTCATTTGGTCGGACTCGCCCAGCACCATCAGCACAGGGCAGGTGACGGCCGCCATGGCTTGCAAACCTTGGTCATAGTTGTTGCAGGCGTTGAAGCCGGTGTGAAACACATTGACGGTTGTGTTGCTGGCCAACACCCGTCGCCCCAGCGCCAAGCTCGCACCAAACACCCACGATCCCGCACCTGAGGGCGGTGCCAAGGTGGCGCGTGAAAACACATTGGTCATGTGCAAGGCCTTTTCAGGCTCGTTGAGGGAGGCATCCAGCAGCGGTTGCGACACCTTCATGGGGTAGGCGGTGCCAACCATCGCCAAATGGCTGATGCGCTCGCCCATGTTGGCCGCGGTTTGCAGGGCGATGAGCGAGCCAAAACTGTGGCCCACCAAGGAGGCTTGTTGCACAGCTTGGGCGTCCAGCAAGGCTTGGATGAACTGCGCGGCGTCTTGCACCGTGGCGGGAGGTGCACCCGCGCTTCGGCAATGTCCTGGTAGGTCGATGGCCAAGACGTTCCAACCGTGGTTGGCCAAATAGCGGCTTTGCAGAGCCCACACGCTGTGGTCGCACAGCACGCCATGAATCAGCACGACAGTGCGTTGCGCGGGATTGAAGGCTTTGCCGCCGGTGTAGGCGTAGGTCTTGTGGCCGTTTACATCGATGTCCATAACGGCTCCTTAGGCTGATTTTTCAGCGGCTTTGAGCGCACGCTTCAAATCGTCGATCAAATCATCGGCGTCTTCCAAACCGATGGACAAGCGGATGGTGCCAGCCCCAATGCCAGCTTGAGCCAAGGCCTCGTCGCTCATGCGGAAATGCGTGGTGCTGGCAGGGTGGATCACCAGCGATTTGCTGTCGCCCACATTGGCCAAGTGGCTGAAGATTTTCAAGGCTTCAATGAACGCACGCCCTTGTGTGCGAGACCCCTTGATGTCAAAGCTGAACACCGAGCCCGCGCCGCGTGCGCCGCCTTTCAACAGCTTTTGCGCCAGAGCATGGCTGGGGTGATCGGACATCAGCGGATGACCCACCCTTGACACCATGGGGTGGGCCGCCAAAAACGCCACCACTTTTTCGGTGTTGGCCAAGTGGCGTTCCATGCGCAGCGGCAACGTCTCCATGCCTTGCAAAATCAGCCAAGCCGAGTGGGGGCTCAGGCAGGCGCCAAAGTCGCGCAAACCTTCACGACGTGCCCTCAGCAAAAATGCCCCCACCGTGCTTTCCTCGGTGAACACCATGTTGTGAAAGCCCTCGTAGGGCGCTGACAGTTCGGGGAATTTGCCGCTGGCTTCCCAGTCAAACGAACCCCCATCGACCACCACACCGCCTATCACGGTGCCGTGTCCGCTCAAAAATTTGGTCGCTGAGTGGTAGACCAAATCTGCGCCCAAGGCCAAGGGTTGCTGCAAATAAGGCGTGGTCAGCGTGGCATCCACCAACAGCGGCAAACCGTGGTCGTGGGCGATTTGAGAGATGGTGGGAATGTCCAGCACGTCCAGCCCTGGGTTGCCCACCGTCTCACCAAACAGCAATTGGGTGTTGGGTCGAATGGCGGCACGCCATGCGGCTATGTCGCCCGGTTTGACAAAGGTGGTTTCAATGCCAAAGCGGCGAAGGGTGTAGTGCAGCAGGTTGTGCGAACCGCCATACAAAGCAGAACTTGAGACGATGTGCGCACCCACGCCCATGAGGGTCGCCACACTCAGGTGCAGCGCCGCTTGGCCGCTGGATGTGGCGATCGCGCCAATGCCGCCCTCTAGTGCTGCGATGCGTTGCTCGAAAACGGCAGTGGTGGGGTTGCTGATGCGGCTGTAGACGTGACCGGCGCTTTCCAAATTGAAAAGAGCTGCCGCTTGGTCGGAAGACTCAAAAACAAATGAGG
>RFMX01000071.1 GCA_009927495.1 Betaproteobacteria bacterium | reverse complement strand
GATTCAACTTACTTCACTTGTGATACGCACACTTTTATTTATTGCAATGGTGGTTCCATACTTCGGACTTGGGATAATTACAGTTGCGGCCGCAATTTTGACATTGCTTCCACAGTTTATAAAACTTTGGGAGGATAAACTTCCTAATCTAGTAGCGCTTAACAAGTGGTACCCAAGAGGTGTTCTGAAATTTCTTACATTTTTGTTAATTGGAACAATTTTCTCAACGTGGCTACTTGGCCAAGATCCAACGCCGGAGCTAATACGCAATAGTTTTCCACTTCTCCTGATACCAGCATTTATAGGGGCGCTTTTGGAGCTTGTTGGCCGCGATGGGGGCAAATGGGAATTTGAATGGCCAAAGAGAATTGCAGGCATGTTCATTTGGGCCTGTGCTGTCGGACTTGTTACCGGAATATTGGTTGTCGGGTAGCAATATCACCGCCTAAACTTAAGTTAAGGTTTAATCACTTTCAGGAGTTCAAATCTCCTCGTCTCCGCTGCTTATTTTCATAACAAGAGGTAGGTTCAAGCCATGCGTTTTATAACTGCGCCTCAATACGACCTCACCTATGACGATGTCTTCATGGCGCCTTCTAATTCGGAGATCTCTAGCCGAATGGAAGTGGACTTAGATACTCATGATGGCACTGGAACAACCATTCCAATAGTTGTTGCAAACATGACTGCGATCGCTGGTCGCCGAATGGCTGAGACTGTTGCTCGTCGCGGCGGAGTTGTGGTTATTCCACAAGATATTCCGCTGGCTATTGTTGAAGATTTGATTACTTCAGTGAAAGCGAGCCACTCTTTCTTTGAAACTCCGATTACTCTGTCCCCACAGCAGACTGTGGCGGATGCGGCCAGCCTAATTAATAAACGAGCGCACGGCGCCATTGTTGTTGTTGAAGGTAAGAAACCGGTCGGAATCATTACTGAAGATGATCTGCAGAGCGTTGATCGCTTTACCCAACTTGGTCAGGTAATGACACAAGATCTAACAACAATGCCTGACACTCTTGATCCACGACAAGCATTTGATTTTCTCAATGAAAAGGTGCGCCTGTTGCACCTGTCGTATCTGCAAATGGCGATCTGGTTGGAATCGTAACTCGTACAGGTGCGTTACGTACCACCTTATATAAGCCCGCACTTGATGCAAAGGGATGCTTGCGTATAGCTGCCGCAGTTGGAATCAATGGCGATATCGCAGAAAAAGCAGCAAAGCTGGTTGCTTTTGGCGCAGATACTCTTGTGGTTGATACCGCACACGGACATCAGAAGAAGATGATTGAGGCTCTGCAAATCATCAAGAAACTTGATCTTGGAGTGCCAATCGTTGCAGGTAACGTTGTTACAGCAGAAGGTGTTCGTGACTTAATCGCCGCCGGCGCTGACATCATAAAAGTCGGCGTAGGCCCAGGTGCTATGTG
>RFMX01000073.1 GCA_009927495.1 Betaproteobacteria bacterium | reverse complement strand
GTGACGGGCAGTCGCAGCGTCATCAGCCGCCAGCAGCTCATCGGTTTGGTGGGTATCACGCTGATGTGGGGCATCAATTGGCCGATGATGAAAATTGCCCTGAGTGAAGTCTCGCCCATGTATTTCAGAGGCATCACCATGGGGCTGGGCGGTTTGTGGCTGCTGCTGTACTTTCACCTACAAGGGCTGCGCCTGTGGCCGCAAACACGGCGCGAATGGCGCGACATTGCCTTGCTGGGCATACCCAATATGTTTTTATGGCACGCCCTCTCCATCATGGGCGTGATGTCGCTGCCCTCGGGACGCGCATCGATTTTGGGCTTTACCATGCCGGTGTGGACGGTGGTGATTGGCGTACTTTTCATGGGCGCTGCGCTGACCCCTCGCATCGTCGCAGCGGCGCTGGCCACTTTGGCCGCCATTGCTTTGCTGATCTCGCATGAATTCACCGCCTTGCAAGGCCGACCCATCGGGGTGTTGTGGATGGAGTTGGGTGCACTCAGCTGGGCGATTGGCACCTTGTGGATGCGCCGCATCCGCTTCACCCTGCCGGTGCAGTCTTTGACGGTGTGGATGATGCTGATGAGCAGCCCCTTGATATTGCTGGTCGCTGCAGGCACCGAAACCTGGCCCACATGGGAGTTGTCGCCTTTGGCTTGGGGCAGTTTGGCCTATGCGGTGCTCATCAACTATGGTTTTGCGCAAATCATTTGGTTTGGCATGGCCCGTGACTTGCCACCCGCCACCAGTGCCATGAGCATCATGGCGGTGCCGGTGGTGGGTACCTTCAGCGCCAGTTTGCTGATTGGGGAATTACCGCATTGGCAAGACTATGCAGCGATGGCGTGTGTGGTCTTGGCGATTGCCGCTGTGCTGTTGCCCCAACGTGGGGTTGCTACAGTCAAGCCTTGAACAGATTGAACACACCATGCCACTGCACCTGATCTACGCACGCTCACGCAACAACGTCATTGGCAAAAATGGCGACTTGCCTTGGCATTTGCCAGAGGATTTGGCGCATTTCAAACGCACCACCTTGGGCCAAGCGGTGGTCATGGGGCGGGTCACATGGGAGTCGATTCCTGACAAATTTCGTCCCCTGCCCGGGCGACGCAATGTGGTGGTGTCTCGCCAAACGGACTACCCCGCGACAGGCGCCAGTGTGATGAACTCCTTGCAAGACGCCTTGGCGCTGTTTCCTGCGGATGAAGTGGTGTGGTTGATTGGCGGCGCACAGTTGTACGCCCAAGCTTTGCCACTGGCCTCCCTAGTGGTGGTCACCGAGATTGACGCCGACTTTGAAGGTGATGCGTTTGCCCCTGGCTTGGGTCCTGAATGGCATGAGACCGAACGCAGTCAACACACGTCAGCGCAAGGTTTGGCTTACAGTTTGGTT
>RFMX01000409.1 GCA_009927495.1 Betaproteobacteria bacterium | reverse complement strand
TGAAACTCGCCACTTGGAACGTCAACTCCCTGACCGTGCGTTTGCCGCAGGTGCTGGACTGGTTGTCCGCGCAAAACGAACACGGCGGCATGGACGTGCTGGCTCTGCAAGAAACCAAAACCACTGACGACAAATTTCCCAAGACAGAGATTGAAGCTGCGGGCTACCACCTGGCCTTCTTCGGGCAAAAAACCTACAACGGCGTGGCGCTGATTGCCAAGCACCCTATCACCGAGGTGGTACACAACATCCCAGGTTTTGCCGACGAGATGGCCCGTGTCATCACCGCCACAGTCAACGGTGTGCGGGTGGTGGGTGCCTATTTCCCCAACGGCCAAGCCCCTGACAGCGACAAATTTGTCTACAAAATGGCGTGGCTCAACGCCTTGCAAGCCTTCATCAAAGACGAACTGAGCCGCCACGACAAGCTGGTGTTGATGGGCGACTTCAACATCACCTGGGACGACTTGGATGTGTGGGACCCCGTCGCCTTGGCCGGCACCATCCACTGCACCGACGAAGAACGCGCCCACTTCAAGGCCTTGCTGGACTTAGGTCTCACAGATGCGTTCAGGCTGTTCGAGCAAGCCCCGAAAAGCTACTCCTGGTGGGACTACCGCGAGTTTGCGTTCAAGCGCAACCGAGGCCTGCGTATCGACCACATCTTGGTGTCCTCGGCGCTGGTGAAAAGCGTGACAGCGTGCGTGATCGACAAAGCCCCGCGCAAAAACGAACGCCCCAGCGACCACACCCCCGTTATCGTGACGCTATGAAATTCATTGGGGTCAGATTCCAATTCATCGCACTCTTGGCCTTAACGGGTTGCGCGACCGAACAATGGAAAGCGGCAGAGGCGCAATGCATGATGCAAGCCATGCCCATCTTTCCCGTTGCCACCGAGCAGCGCTGGGTGCATGAATTGCCCCCTGTGCCTTTCATGCAGAAATGCGTGCAGGTGAGTTACAAGGACAAAGACGGGAAAAACTTGGTACGCACCGAATGCAGCATGGTGCCCATGATGGCTATGCCGCGTTTGGAAACCATCGACCTGAATCAAAAAGCCCGCAACAACTATGTGCGCAGTTGCGCACAGCAAAGTTGCTTTGTCAGCTATGGCAACACAGATTGCAAACTACCCTCAACTGAAGCGACGCCTAAGCCTTAAAGCGGGGTTTACTCCAGGCCCAGTTCTTGTATTTTGCGGGTGATGGTGTTGCGGCCAATGCCAAGCTTGTGCGCCGCATCGATGCGCCGCCCACGGGTATGCGCCAAAGCGGTTTGAATCAGCGAGGCTTCAAAGCGACGCGTCATCTCGTCCCACACATCCACACGGCCAGAGGCTAACAAGGACATGGCCTCAGCCTCTAGGCCCGCCTGCCAGTTCTCGCCTGGGGTATTCAACACCACGGGTTTGGCCACAGGGCTACCCACCACAGGCGCTGGGCTTGACGCTTCATGCACAACAGCCCCCATACCATTCATCGCCGCACTCGCAGCGGGAAAAGGCGCCAGCACCTCAGGCGGCAGGTCTTTGGGCTCAATGGCTTGGGCAGGCGCCATGACGGTGAGCCAATGGCAGATGTTTTCCAACTGACGCACATTGCCAGGGAAGGCAAAGTTTTGCAGCAGCTCGATGGCGCTGTCCGATATGCGCTTGGCTTCCACGCCCAATTGCTGGGCGCTTTGTTGCAAAAAATGCCGCGTCAGCATGGCGATGTCTTCGCGGCGTTCGCGCAGCGGCGGCAAGCGCAACCGGATGACGTTCAAGCGGTGAAACAAATCCTCGCGGAATGCACCTTCTTGGACACGTTGCTCCAGATTTTGGTGCGTGGCAGCGATCACCCTCACATTGGTTTTGATGGCACTGTGGCCACCCACACGGTAAAAACTGCCGTCCGACAACACCCGCAACAAGCGGGTCTGCAAATCAAACTTCATGTCGCCGATTTCGTCCAAAAACAGCGTACCGCCATCGGCCTGCTCGAAACGCCCACGGCGCATGGCTTGCGCACCAGTGAAAGCACCTCGCTCGTGGCCAAACAACTCACTCTCCAACAAATCTTTGGGAATCGCGGCGGTGTTGATGGCCACAAACGGCCCATCGGCGCGTTGCGAATGCTTGTGCAGCGCTCGGGCGACCAATTCTTTGCCCGAGCCAGATTCACCGGTGATCATGACGGTGACATGGCTTTGGCTGAGTCGGCCAATAGCGCGAAACACGTCTTGCATGGCAGGCGCTTGGCCCAGCATTTCAGGCGTGCTGTCCACATTGGTGGCGCTGGTTTGTTCGCGCTGACTTTCTTCCACCGCACGGCGAATCAACTCGATGGCTTTGGTCAAGTCAAAGGGCTTGGGCAGGTACTCGAAAGCACCCCCTTGGAAGGCTGAAACAGCGCTGTCCAAATCGGAGTAGGCCGTCATGATGATGACGGGCAGGCCGGGCATTCGGGCTTTGACTTGGGAGAGTAAATCCAAGCCAGAGCCGCCAGGCATGCGGATGTCACTCACCAGCACTTGCGGCGAATCTTCGGGTGTTGCCGTCTCCAGCGCTTGCAGCACCTCACGCGGGTGGGTAAAACTGCGCGTGGGCAAGTCTTCTCGCATCAAGGCTTTTTCCAGCACGAAGCGGATGGACTGGTCGTCGTCAACAATCCAAATAGGTTTCATCGCAGTACTTCACCTTGTCATGCGCCTAGGCGCTTTGCTTTTTCAGGGCAGCGGAATCAATATTTTGAAATCCGTTAGCCCTGGCTGACTTTCACATTCAATCAAGCCTTGGTGCTGCTGCACAAAGGATTGCGCCAAATTCAACCCCAAACCCGAGCCGCCATCGCGCCCCGACACCAAGGGATGAAACAGCCGCTCCCGAATGTCATCTGGGATGCCTGGACCGTTGTCAATCACATGCAATTCCAGTGCCAAGCGAAAGCGTTTTTTCACGAAAGTGACTTGCCGGGCAATGCGGGTGGCCAAAATGATTTGCGCGTCGCCCATGGCAATGCGGTCTTTCAATGCCAAGGCTGCGTTGTGGGCGATATTGAGCACAGCCTGAATGAGCTGCTCCACATCGCCGCTGAATTCAGGCAGCGA
>RFMX01000262.1 GCA_009927495.1 Betaproteobacteria bacterium | reverse complement strand
GGTGTCATAGTCGCGCCGCACCTGTAAACCCTTGGGGAATTCAGCCAAGATCAGGGTGCGCACCCGCTCGCACACCTCGTGGATATTCACATTGCCCACCACTTGCGGACGTCGGTGGGGGGCCAGCAAGCGGTCCACCAAGGTTTGCAAGCGGTCAGCCTCTCGCACAATGACTTGGGTGTACTCGGTCAAGTCACGCGAATCGAGCTCCAGTTGCAGCAACTGCGCTGCTCCACGGATGCCGCCCAAAGGGTTTTTGATTTCATGCGCCAAGTTGCGAATCAGCTCTTTGTGGGCCTGCGCCTGCTCCATTTGCCGCTCTTCACGGTCTTGGCGGGTCTGGGTTTCTTGGGGCAGCAACTCCACCACCACCTCGTCTGGGCTTTCGGTGCTGGCCACCACCACATGCACCGCATACGGCTCAGCGCCTTGGCGCCTGAGTTGGTCGTCAAAACGCAGGGCAGAAAAATCGTGGCGTCTGGCACCTGCTATGGCTTGGCGCATGGCTTGTGCGTCCACAAACAGCTCCGCAGCATTGGCGCCGTGCAGGCTGCGCCGCGACAAACCCATCACATCTTCAAACGAGGCATTGGCAAACAACACGCGGTCGTCGGCCTGCACCACCAACACCAAGGTGGCGAGCAGGTCGAGGGCAGCGAAACGTTCAGCAGGCATGGCGAGATTCAGGGCAGGCGTGAGAGTTCACGTTTCAAAGCGGCTTGGTCGGCGGCACAACGCTGTAAGGTTTGGGTGTCGGTGACCGATTGGCAGCGCTCGTTCAAGCGTTTGAGTTCATGGCTCAAAATACCTTTGGCCTGACCATCACGCTCACGCTGCGCGACCGAGTCCACACGGGGTGCGGGTGGTTTGCCAGCCGATGCAGGTACCGCAGGCACCACAGCAGAAGCTGGTTTGGAGGGTTGTGGCACTTGGGTTTCTTCCAATGTGCTGATCGTGACCGATTCACACGACTGGTCTGGCTGGGGTTGGTTGGTATAGAGGTTGCCGCATCGCCAAACGGGCACAGACACTTGATTGCCCATGGCAAGCGTGCCACTGACACTCACAACCAAAGCCAATAACCATTCGATCCATTTCATACCTGCCAGTGTCCCTCTAACTGCCGACTTCTGTCATGCCAACTGTTCACCCGAACCCCAAAAAAAAGGACGGCGCAGGGCCGTCCTTTGGGTTGTGATCGACCTGTGCGGCTCAGAGTGAGTAGTACATGTCGAATTCCACCGGATGGGTGGCCATGCGAAAACGTGTGACTTCTTGCATTTTGAGTTCGATGTAAGCATCGATCATGCTGTCAGTGAACACGCCGCCTTTGGTCAAGAACGAACGGCCCTTGTCCAAATACTCCAAAGCTTGGTCCAAGCTGTGGCACACGGTGGGGACCAATGCGTCCTCCTCGGGTGGCAAGTGGTAGAGGTCTTTGGTGGCGGCTTCGCCGGGGTGGATTTTGTTTTCGATACCGTCCAAGCCCGCCATCATGAGTGCAGTAAAGCACAGGTAAGGGTTGGCCATGGGATCGGGGAAACGTGCCTCGATGCGGCGTGCTTTGTCAGAAGCCACGTGGGGAATACGGATAGAAGCCGAGCGGTTACGGCTGGAGTAAGCCAGCTTCACAGGTGCTTCAAAGCCGGGCACCAAACGCTTGTAGCTGTTGGTGGTGGGGTTGGTGATGGCATTCAAGGCACGGGCGTGCTTGATGATGCCGCCGATGTAGAACAAAGCGGTGTCGCTCAAACCCGCATAGCCTTTGCCTGCAAACAGGTTTTTGCCGTCTTTCCAGATGGACTGGTGAACGTGCATACCTGAGCCGTTGTCGCCAACATGGGCTTGGGCATGAAAGTCGCGGTTTTGCCGTAAGCATTCGCCACGTTCCACACCACGTATTTCAGTTTTTGGGTCCAGTCGGCACGCTCGACCAAGGTGCTGAATTTGGTACCGATTTCGTTTTGACCCGCGCCTGCCACTTCATGGTGGAAGACTTCAACGGGGATACCCATTTCTTCGAGCAACAACACCATTTCGGCACGCATGTCTTGGGTGCTGTCCACGGGAGGAACGGGGAAGTAGCCGCCTTTGACGGTGGGACGGTGACCACGGTTGCCGCCTTCGAGCTTGGCGCCACTGTTCCAAGGCGCTTCGTATTCGTCGATCTTGAAGAAGGCGCCGGACATTTCATTGCCCCATTGCACATTGTCAAAAATGAAGAATTCAGGCTCGGGACCAAAGTAAGCGGTGTCACCAATGCCAGAGGCTTTCAAATAGGCTTCGCCACGCTTGGCGATGGAGCGTGGATCGCGGTCATAGGCCTTGCCGTCACCGGGTTCCAACACGTCGCAGGACAACACCAAGGTGGGCTCTTGGAAGAACGGGTCGATGAACGCGGAATTCGCATCAGGCATCAACAACATATCAGAAGCTTCAATGCCTTTCCAACCGGCAATAGAGGAACCGTCAAACGCGTGGCCTTCGGAGAATTTTTCTTCGTTGAACGCAGAAATAGGCACGCTCACGTGCTGTTCTTTGCCACGGGTATCGGTAAAGCGGAAGTCGACAAACTTGATTTCGTTGTCCTTCACGTCCTTCATGACGTCTGCGACGGTCTTGGCCATCAGTTTCTCCTAAAGAGGTTGGTTTAAAAAATCGGGGTTTTGCATTGTCTTGCATGATTTGTGCCACGAGACGGTCAAGACAAGTTTTTTCTTAGTACATACCAATTGATTACTTGATGCATTTGGCTTTTCAAGCCATCAGACTCAATGAGCATGAGCTGAACATTCGCCATGTTTTGCACCACATTGGATCACAACTAAGATCGCACCATTTCAGGGCCTAATTTTGCACCAAATTCGTGCAGACCTGAAATCAGCTCAGGAAAAGACGCTTGCACCTGTTCGGGCGTGCCTTTGACACCCAATTCGATGTGCCTGCCAAACTCGGGGTGGTCAACGCTTGGCAAGCTGAACACCTTGACGCCGCTGAACCGCGCCTCGATGGCTTCCATCAAAGGCGTCAGAGTCGCTTCCATAGCCCCCATGACGATCACCGATTTTTCGATGCGCAACACCTGATGAAAATGGGCGGCATACACGTTGTCAAGCACCCAAGCCATCATCGGCCACGCCATCACTGGAAAGCCCGGGACAAAGTGGACCACGCCTTGCGAGCCTTGGCAGGTGAAACCGGCGATCTTGTTGTAGGGGTTGGGGATGATGCTCGCCCCAGCAGGAAAACGCCCCATGTTCAGGCGATGCATATTGTCTGGGCGGTCGGGCTCATACGGCTGGCCGTTTTCCAAAGCCACATCGCGGGTGCGTTCGCGTATCAAGGCCTCAGCCTCGGGGTGCAGTACCAAGTCAAGCCCCAACGCCTTGGCCGCGCATTGGCGGGTGTGGTCGTCAGGCGTGGCACCTATCCCGCCACAAGAGAACACCACGCCGCTTTGCTCGAATGCACGTTTCAAGGTGGCAGTGATGCGTTCGGGTTCGTCGCACACATAGTCGGCATAGGAAAGGCCGAGGCCTCGCTCTGTCAAGAGTTCGATGTACTTGGCCAAATGCTTGTCTTGGCGCTTGCCTGAGAGAATTTCGTCGCCAATGATGATGATGCCAAAGGTGGGGGGTGAAGTGGGAGATGTCATGCGCTCAATGCTAACGGCACAGGCAAGGCGGGAAAGCATCACACACTCGCCATAATGACAACTTCAACCCCTTGAGGACACGCAGTGAAAAGAAGACATGTACTGGCCGCGCTTGCCGCAGGCAGCGGCGTTTTAGCAATTGGCTGGGGCGTGATGCCCCCGAGCCAACGG
>RFMX01000343.1 GCA_009927495.1 Betaproteobacteria bacterium | reverse complement strand
CTGGTTCGCAAAGCCATGCGCGAAATGGGGCTGATGTTCACCGGTGGCTCGACCAGCATCAAAGACCTGTGGCTGCCCATGCGAGAAGCAGGTGCCAGCGCACGAGCGATGCTGGTAGGTGCAGCAGCGCAGCAGTGGCATGTCCCCACCAGTGAATGCGATGTGAAAGACGGCGTGGTCTCGCACAGCTCGGGCAAGAAAGCCACGTTTGGCGAGTTGGCCTTCGCAGCGGCCAAAGTCGGCTTGCCGCCTTCCATCACGCTCAAACCCGCCGTGGATTTCAAACTCATTGGGCAAAGCCTGCCGCGTTTGGACACCGAGGCCAAAAGTGATGGCACGGCTTTGTTCGCTGGTGATATTCGCCCCGAGGGTTTGTTGTTTGCCTGTGTGCGTATGAACCCCATTTTGGGTGGCAAGCTGCAAAGCTTTGACGACAGCAAAGCCTTGGCCTTGTCTGGCGTGAAAAAGGTACTGGCGATTGACGCCTTGCATGGCACCAGTGCAGGCGTGGCGGTAGTGGCCGCATCCACCTACAAAGCCATGAAAGCGCTCACGCAAGTCGAAGTTAAATGGGACAACGCACCGTCCTCTACATGGTCCAGCGATACCATTGATGCAGAACTGCGCAAAGCCTTGGACAGCGACACAGGCTTTGCGTATTTTTCAACCGGCGACGCCGATAACGCTTTGCATAAAGCGGCTCGCACAGTGAAAGCTGAGTACCACGCACCGTATTTGGCACACGCCCCCATGGAGCCCATGGGCTGCACCGTGTGGTTCAAAGATGGCGCGGCGCAAGTGTGGGCGTCAACCCAAGTCCCCGATTTGGCTTGCAAAGTGGTGGCCAAGCAACTCGGTATCGACGTGTCCAAAGTAAAGCTGCACATTCCCATGCTCGGCAGCGGCTTTGGCCGTCGCTTAGAAATGGACATCATTGCCCAATCCGCAGTCGTGGCCAAGGCCATGGAGGGCACACCGGTGCAAACACTGTGGAGCCGTAGCGAAGACATGCAACATGACTTCTACCGTCCTGTTTGCATCAGCCGCTTCAGCGCAGGCTTGGACGCACAAAACCAATTGGTGGCGTGGCAAAACACCTCGGCCAGCCAAGCCATCGTGCCGCAAGTCATGGCGCGTTCGTTTGGCCTGCCAGGCGCAGGCCCTGACAAAACCACCGCCGAAGGCGCTTTTGACCAAGCCTATGAATGGCCAAATGCCCGCATTGCCCATGTGGCGGTCGACCTGCCTTTTCCCGTGGGTTTTTGGCGCTCAGTCGGCCACTCGCACCAAGCGTTTTTCAAAGAAAGTTTTGTCGATGAAATGGCTTTTGCTGCCGGTCAAAACCCCTTGGACTTTCGCTTAGGGCTGCTGAAAAACCATCCCCGCCATGCCAAGGTGTTGCAAACCGCCGCCGACAAAAGCGGCTGGCGACAAGCGCCTGCGGTCGGCCCTGATGGCGCACAGCGGGCCTTGGGCATTGCTTTGCATGAATCCTTTGGCAGCATCGTGGCGCAAGTGGCCGAGGTGTCGGTGCAAAACCAGCAAATCGTGGTGCACCGCGTGGTGTGTGCCATCGATTGCGGCACAGCCATCAACCCGATGCTGATTGCGCAGCAAATGGAAAGTTCAGTGGTGTTTGGTTTGTCCGCCGCTTTGTTTGGCGAAATCACCATCGACAAAGGGCGTGTTCAACAAAGCAACTTCAACAACTACCCCGTGCTGCGCATGCCGCAAGCACCGGTGGTGGACACCCACATCATCGACAGTGATGCCCACCCTGAGGGCGTGGGCGAACCCGGCACCCCGCCCGTGGCCCCTGCGGTGGCGAACGCCTTGTTTGCCCTGACCGGCCAGCGTTTGCGTCAATTACCGCTGCGCTTGCCAGCCTAAGCCTTTGCTTGAAAGAATCCTTGCTGTGAGCACATCACTTCCTCCCCTGCCCCTGCCCGAGGGTGTACGCGCTGGCTACGCCGACACAGCCCAAGGCTTGCACATGCATTACCTTGAAGCGGGCTATGCCGGGGATATGACTGACAAGCCACTGCTGTTGCTGCTGCATGGTTTTCCAGAATTGGCCTACAGCTGGCGACACCAATTACCGGTGTTGGCTGCTGCTGGCTACCACGTGGTCGCTCCCGATCAGCGCGGCTATGGCCGCACCACTGGCGGAGACAGTAGTTTTGAGGGTGACTGGCAGGCCAGCCACATGCTGCAATTGGTGGACGACGCAGTGGCCTTGGTCCATGCCTTGGGACACAAGCATGTGGCCTGTGTCATTGGCCACGACTTTGGCTCTCCCGTGGCCGCATGGTGTGCGCTGACACGCCCAAATGTGTTTCATGCGGTGGTGATGATGAGTGCGCCTTTTGCCGGACCACCGCCCAGCATTGATGCATTGGCTGTCCACCAAAAAATCACCGAACTGGTTCACGGCTTGGACAGCTTGCAGCCACCGCGCCAGCATTACCAGTGGTACTACTCAGGGCCACAAGCCAACACCGATATGTGGCATGCGCCTCAGGGTTTACATGCTTTTTTGCGGGCTTACTACCACGTCAAAAGCGCCGATTGGGCACCCAACCAACCCCATCCGCTGGCCGGTTGGACGGCCCAAGCTTGGGCTGAATTGCCCGATTACTACATCATGGGAGCCAACGACACCATGGCCGAGGCGGTCGCGCCTTTCATGCCTTCAAGCCAAGCCATCGCCGCCAGCAAATGGCTGCCCGACTCGGACTTGGCGGTGTATGCAGCCGAGTACCAACGCACCGGCTTTCAAGGCGGTTTGCAGTGGTACCGCTGCGGCACTGATGCAGGACTTTTTGCCCAACTGGGACAGCAATGGGGCGGCAAAACCATTGACGTTCCCGCGGCGTTTATCGCGGGAGCCTCGGACTGGGGCGTCTACCAAATGCCGGGCGCCTATGAGGCCATGCAAACCAAAGCCTTCAGCAAGATGCGCTTGTGTCAGCTCATCCCACATGCAGGCCATTGGGTGCAGCAAGAGCAACCCCCAGAGGTCAATCGCTTGCTGCTGTCTTTTTTAGATGGACTGGCTTAGCCGATCAAGTCGACACGGCCATTGGTGTTCATGATGCCGGTGATCACGCTCAGCTTGGGTTGGCGCTTGTTCACTTCCTTGCGGAACATGGACAGAGCTTCCGAATGGGCTTCGGTTTCTTTGTCTTTGTCTGACACAGCGTCTGCGCCAAACGCCAATTTGGCCGCGCCGCAATCGCGGTGGGAAATACCAATCACGCGCTTGATATGGTGCAAGGACACGGTGACATCCAAGTTGTCCCAGTAAGTGGCGTGCCAAGCGGCGAACTTAGGGTGAACCGCGCCGATGGGGCCACCAGCCATCACAAAGTGGCTGTAGTTGTCTTCGAGCTTTTCGCGGCTGACACCTTGGATCAAGCCCATGTACTGCCAGCTGAGGGTGGTGAAACGGGGGTCGATACAGTTGACCAACATGGCTTCGTAATTGCCACTTGCAGCGAAACTTTTGCCGGGCGCCATGCTGGCCAAAGCCGCACCCGCCACACCAGCAGCACCAAGGTTCAAAAAGCCACGGCGATTCACGCCAAGGCCGGAGCGCAAAGGCGCAGGAGCGCAACATGCGCAGGTAGGTGTCATTGAGGAAGACAGGTTGTGATAAGGCATGGGAAAAGCTCCAAAGGGTTAAAAAATTATTAAATAAATGGAATTTGACGTATCGGATGATTTTGACAAAAATTTAGCAAAAAAATTTTGCAAATTGAATTTCAAGCAAAAATAGATTTTTTAAATCATAAGTACAAAGTTAGCCTTGCCATGCGCAGAAGACCAGACTAAAACGATAATGATTCCAATCTCAACCCAAGAAGAAAGCACCCATGCAAGCCATTTGGAACCACACCGTCGTCGCTGAAAGTAACGATACCGTCTTGCTTGAGGGCAACCACTATTTCCCTTTGAGCGCTTTGAAACCCGAATTCATTTCGCCCAGCAACCACAAAACCATGTGTGCTTGGAAGGGGCAAGCCAGTTACTACTCTTTGTTGGTCAATGGCGAACTCAACACAGACTCAGTTTGGTACTACGCCGATCCCAAACCGCAGGCCGAGGAAATTCGCGGTCGCGTGGCATTTTGGAAAGGCGTGAAGGTTACCGAATAAAACATCGCTTTGAAATTAGCGCTTACCGTCGACACGCATTTGCTCACCAATGATTTGTGTGCGCGTCTCTCCTTGCGCCAAGGCTTTGCAATGCTATGAACAGAGTAGTAGCCCAAGTGCAAATCGTGGGATAGGCGCAGAGGTTTACAAAAAAATCAAAAGCAAAAAAAGGGCTCGGCATGTTGCCGAG
>RFMX01000077.1 GCA_009927495.1 Betaproteobacteria bacterium | reverse complement strand
GCCACCGCGCCTTCGGTGGAGTTTTCTCCACGCCCACCACGCCGTACTGCGCGGTACCCGCACTGGTGGCATGGAAGACCTCGTCAAAGTTGTTGCAGTAAATCAGCTCGGCAGCAGAGCCAAAGTATTCAATCGCCGCTTGCTCGCAAAACGTGCCCACCGGACCCAGCACCGCCACGCGCTGAGGCGCTTCCAGTGCCAAACAGGCCGACATGATTTCGCGCCAAATGGCCGCCACATGTTGGTTTTTCAGCGGACCGGGGTTGTGGGTTTGGATTTTTTCCAGCACCTGTGCCACGCGGTCGGGGCGGAAAAACGGCGAGCCTTCGGCGCGTTTGATGTCACCCACACTTTCAGCCAAATGCGCACGCTGGTTCAAGAGGGTGAGCAACTGGCTGTCGAGTTGGTCGATTTGCAACCGCAAATCGGCCAAGCTCAGCGCGGGTTTGGCGCTGTCGGTCATACGGCGTCGTCAGGTGCAGCGTCGCTGGCACCGTCCTCGTTAGCACCATCTTCGTTGGATTCGTCGGCTCCGGCTTGCGCGTCGTTTTCCACGATGCGTTGCATGCCTGAGAGCTTGGTGCCATCGTCCAAATTAATCAGGATCACACCCTGTGTGGCACGGCCCATTTCGCGGATTTCACTCACCCGTGTGCGTACCAGCACGCCGCGGTCGGTGATCAGCATGATGTCGTCGTCGCCATGCACCAAGGTGGCGGCCACCACCTTGCCATTGCGCTCGGATTGCTGGATGGCGATCATGCCCTTGGTACCGCGACCGTGGCGGGTGTATTCGTCTATCGGCGTGCGTTTGCCGTAGCCGTTTTCGGTGGCGGTCAAGACGCTGGTACGCGCCATGTGGGGGTGGCGCTGCCGTCGGGCAGGGCCGGCACGTCTTGTGCGGCCACCAACATGGCGATCACGCTTTGGCCGTCTTCGATCATCATGCCCCGCACACCACGGGCACTGCGACCTAAGGGGCGCACATCGTTTTCATCGAAGCGCACAGCTTTACCGCCGTCAGAGAACAGCATCACATCGTGTTTGCCGTCGGTGAGGGCAGCACCGATGAGGAAGTCGTTGTCGTCCAAATTGACCGCGATGATGCCGCCCTTGCGGGGGTTGTTGAACTCATCGAGCGAGGTCTTTTTGACCGTGCCCATGGAAGTCGCCATGAACACGTACTGGTCGGCCGGGAATGTCCGCGCAGCGCCGGTCAGGGGCAACACCACATTGATTTTTTCCCCCTCTTGCAGAGGGAACATATTGACGATGGGGCGACCGCGTGAGCCACGTGAACCCTCGGGTACTTCCCAGACTTTGAGCCAATACAAACGGCCGCGGTTGGAGAAGCACAGGATGTAGTCGTGGGTGTTGCCAATGAACAGCTGCTCAATCCAGTCGTCTTCTTTGGTGGCTGTGGCTTGCTTGCCGCGACCGCCGCGTTTTTGGGCGCGGTACTCGGACAGGGGTTGGCTTTTGATGTAGCCGCTGTGGCTGAGCGTCACCACCATGTCGGTGGGCGTGATCAGGTCTTCGGTGGCCAAGTCTTGGGCATTGTGCTCAATAAAGCTGCGACGGCACCCACTTTGCTTTGACCAAACTCTTGGCGGATGGCGGACAGCTCGTCCGATGATGGTGGACACCCGCTCTGGGCGAGCCAAGATGTCG
>RFMX01000080.1 GCA_009927495.1 Betaproteobacteria bacterium | reverse complement strand
CCTTCCTCGACGTCCCCGCCCTGCAAAGCGCCCACGGTACGGTCACCCTGCCCGGCTCGAAAAGCATTTCCAACCGGGTGCTGCTGCTCGCCGCTTTGTGCCAAGGCACGACCACCCTGCACGAGCTGCTCGACTCGGACGACACCCGCGTGATGCTCAATGCCTTGCGCGCCATGGGCTGCGCGGTCGATGTGCAAGGCAGCACGGTGCAGATCACCGGCTTGGGCGGGCTGTCGCCTGCGGCTGCGTTGGATTTGTTCATGGGCAACGCCGGTACCGCCATGCGCCCCCTCACCGCCGCCTTGGCGCTGATGGGCACGCAAGCCCGTTTGCATGGCGTGGCCCGCATGCACGAGCGCCCGATTGGCGACTTGGTCGATGCGCTCAGGCAACTGGGTTGCGCCATTGACTACACCGGTCAGGACGGTTTTCCACCGCTGCACCTGAAAGGCCACACGGGCTTGCAGCTGGACGCGCCTATCAAAGTACGGGGCGATGTGTCCAGCCAGTTTTTAACGGCTTTGCTGTTGGCGCTGCCTTTGGTCTCGCAACACCGTGGACCCCCGCTCGGCAAAGACACCTCCTCGCTACCCCCCGAGGGGGCTGGCCACATCGTCATCGAAGTGGTCGGTGAACTCATCAGCAAGCCCTACATCGACATCACCTTGAACCTGTTGCAACGCTTTGGCGTGACGGTGCAGCGCGAAGGCTGGCAGCGTTTCACCATTCCCGCGGGCAGCCGCTACACCTCGCCAGGCGTATTGCATGTGGAAGCCGATGCCTCCTCGGCCAGCTATTTCATTGCCCTGGGTGCCATCGCGTCCCAGGAAGGCGTGCGCATCCAAGGCGTGGGGGCGGACTCGATCCAAGGCGACATCCGTTTCATGGACGCGGCCCAGCAAATGGGCGCGGTGGTTGAGAGCGGCCCCAACTGGGTGCAAACCCGCCGCGGCGCTTGGCCGCTCAAAGCGATGGATCTGGACTGCAACCAAATCCCCGACGCCGCCATGACCTTGGCCGTGATGGCACTGTACGCCGACGGCCCCAGCACCTTGCGCAACATCGCCAGCTGGCGGGTGAAAGAAACCGACCGTATCGCTGCCATGGCCAAGGAAGCCCGCAAACTCGGCGCACAGGTGGAAGAAGGCCCTGACTGGATTCGGGTCCACCCCATCTCCCAATGGCAGGTCGCCAGCATCCACACCTACGACGATCACCGCATTGCCATGTGTTTCTCGCTGGCCGCCTTCAACCCAGCTGGCTTGCCGGTGCGCATCGAAGACCCGAAATGCGTGGCGAAAACCTTCCCCGACTACTTTGAGGCCTTGTTCAGCCTGTCCCATGCCGACAAAGTGCCGGTGATTTGCATCGACGGCCCCACCGCCTCGGGCAAAGGCACGTTGGCCGCGCTGGTGGCGCAGCGCTTGGGTTACCACTATTTGGACAGCGGCGCGCTCTACCGCGTGACCGCCTACGCCGCCTTGCAAGCGGGTTTGACGCTGGACACCGAGCACGAAGCCGCCATCGCCGAACTGGCGCGCCACCTCCCCGTGGTGTTTGCAGGTGAGCATGTGCTTCTGTCGAAGGTCAATGTTTCAGGGGCCATCCGCACCGAAGAAGCCGGTATGAACGCCTCCAAAGTCTCTGTTTTGCCTGCGGTGCGACAGGCTTTGGTGGACTTGCAGCACAGCTTTCAAAGGCTGCCAGGCCTGTTGGCGGATGGGCGAGACATGGGCACGGTCATCTTTCCCAATGCACCTTTGAAGGTGTTTTTGACCGCCAGTGCAGAAAAAAGAGCCGAACGACGCCACAAGCAACTGATTTCAAAGGGGTTTTCCACTACAATCTCGGCTCTTCGCGCAGACTTGGAAGCGCGTGACGCCCGCGACACACAGCGCAGCGTTGCACCTCTCAAGCCCGCACAAGATGCTTTGCAACTGGACAACTCCCTGCTCTCCATCGAGGAATCGGTGGCGCAAGTGTTGACCTGGTGGCAAAGCAAACAGGTGTTTGGCCCCGGCCGCATCTGAACTGGTTCCTCGGCACCCCTTTCCGCGCTGCTTGTCGCACTGGTGCTGAGGTTGTTTCACCCAACTGCGGTTTAACCGCGACAAAAGTCGATCAAGTTTTTCATCTGCCCCTCGCTTGGGCAGGCCGCTTGGCCGACGAAATTAGGAAATTGAATGTCTGAATCTTTTGCAGCCCTGTTTGAAGAATCCCTGAAACGCTCAGAGATGCGCACCGGTGAAGTCATCACCGCTGAAGTCATCCGTGTCGAGCACAACCACGTCGTGGTCAACGCGGGGCTGAAATCAGAGGCCTATGTGCCCATCGAAGAATTTAAAAACGACTTGGGCGAAATCGAAGTCAAAGCTGGCGACTTTGTGTCGGTGGCCATCAGCTCAGTCGAAAACGGCTACGGCGACACCATCCTCAGCCGCGACACCGCCAAGCGCTTGGCCTCCTGGATGAGCC
>RFMX01000259.1 GCA_009927495.1 Betaproteobacteria bacterium | reverse complement strand
CTGCCACATGCCACTGGCACGTGCCGAAGACACCGCCTGAGGATTGAACGCACTTTCAATGAACGGCAGCAAAGCCAGTTCGGTAGGCATGCCTCGGCGTTCAATTTCTTCAACGATGTGGTAGAGGTATTTGCTTGAGCGGGCCGTCATTCGCTCGATGTAATCGGGACGGTTGGCATACCACTGCTCACGCTCTTGCACCATGTCCACTTGGAGGTCGGGCATCGCAAAGCCACGGCGTATGCGCGTCCATAAGTCTGCAGGAATTTCAACCTCAGTGACCTTGTAGCCGCTTGACGCCGTGTCCGGCAGGGCTTGCAGTTCGGTGGTTTCTATCGGTGTGTCAGCTTGGCTGGACTCGGCATTGGCCTTGATAAATGTAAGCGAAAGAAGGCTGAATAGAATGGGCAGCAAATACAAAACGCCCAAGCGTTGTTGGTGATATTGGTTTTTCATGGATCATCAAATTATAGAAACCTCTTTGGACTTGAACGATTGGCTGCAAACACCTGCTGGCGCCTACCTGCGTGAATGGGAGTCACGCCAGTTTGACAAGGTCATAGCAGATATCTTTGGCTACCATGCTTTGCAACTGGGCTTATCAAGCCTGCCTGCGCTGCAGAGCAGCCGCATACGGCATTGCTGGGTGAGCGAAAACCAGCCCACCAAGGGCGCTGTGCCCAGTTTGTTGACCGATGATGTGGCCCTGCCTTTCTCCGAGCAAAGCCTCGATTTGGTGGTCATGCCCCACACCCTAGAGCTCAGCCGCGATCCGCACAGTTGTTTGCGTGAGGTCGCAAGGGTGTTGGTGCCCGATGGCCGTGTGGTGATTTGCGGCTTCAACCCATTGAGCCTTTGGGGTCTTCGCCAACAACGAGCCAAGGCCTATGCTCGCTTGGGGTTGCAGGCCCCCTTTCTGCCCCCGCAAGTCGACTTTCTTGCGTCTTGGCGCTTGCGGGATTGGTTGCGCTTGCTCAGTTTTGATATTGAAGGCGGGTGTTTTGGTGCTTACCGACCCTCTTTCGAGTCGGACAAATGGTTGCAGCGCTTTGCTTGGATGGACAAAGCTGGTGATCGTTGGTGGCCCGTCTTGGGCTCAGTGTATTTTTTGGTGGCCATTAAACGCGTCCGCGGCATGCATCTCATCAGTCCCCAATGGAAAAAGGCGTCCCGTAAAGCAGCTGTCAGTGCCGTGCCTACAGTGAACTCTAGCGAGCACAGACCATGAAATTGGTCACCATTTACACCGATGGTGCTTGCAAAGGCAACCCCGGTCCTGGCGGATGGGGCGCTTTTTTACGCTATGGGGATACCGAGCGTGATGTGTTTGGCGGTGAATTGCTGACCACCAACAACCGCATGGAATTGATGGCAGTCATTCAAGCGCTTCAAGCCTTGAAGCACCCCTGCCACGTGCATCTCTACTTGGACAGCGATTATGTTCGCAAAGGCATCACCGAATGGCTGCCCAGTTGGAAAGCGCGGGGTTGGCGCACTGCATCGAAGCAAGCTGTCAAAAATGCAGATCTTTGGCAAATGTTGGACGAGGTGGTGTCTCAAAGCGGACACCACATTGAATGGCGCTGGGTCAAAGGCCATTCGGGAGACCCTGGAAATGAACGTGCTGATGCCTTGGCAAACCAGGGTGTCTTAACAGTTCAATCGGGTTGATAATGACCTGATAACTTTCAAGGGCTTTTGATCACTTATGGCTTCGAAAAACATGATCACCGCTGTAGCGGTTGCAGGTATCGCGGTGGCTGCTGTAGGCGGCTGGTGGTATCAAAACAAACCCGCTGCACCCGCTTCCAGTGCCAGCACAGTCGCGGCTCCTGCTGCTGGCGCCAAACCTGCTGCGCCTGCTGGCGCACCCGGGGCTGGCCCTGCTGGTGCTCCCGCTGGACCGCCCCGCGCCATGGGCGTTGAAGTCGCCAAAGTCGAACAATCCACCTTGCGCGACGATGCGCAAACCGTGGGTACGCTCAAATCTCGCCAAAACATCATGCTGCGACCTGAAGTTGCCGGCCGCGTTGTTGCTTTGGGTTTTGCCGACGGCAGCCAAGTGCGCAAAGGGCAAATGCTGGTTCAGCTCGATGACACCTTACAACGCGCTGAAATACAACAAGCACAAGCACAAATGTCGATTGCCCAAGCCAACCACAAGCGCAACCAAGATTTGGTAGCCCAAGGCTTTATTGCCCAGCGTTCGCTTGACGAAAGCCAAGCCAGTTTGCAAGTCGCACAAGCCCAAGTGGCGCTTACCTGTGCCCGCTGGGAGCGTATGCGCATCGTGGCGCCTTTCAGCGGTACCGTGGGATTACGCAATATCAACTTGGGCGACTTCGTCAAAGATGGCGCAGACATGGTGAACTTGGAAGACCTCACGCAGCTGTATGTCGATTTCCGCTTGCCAGAACGTTACCAAAGCAAGTTGTTGCCCAAACAAACCGTGGAGGTGGTGATTGACGCCTTGTCTGGCGGTACCTACCAAGCCCGTGTCGAGGCGATTGACCCCTTGATTGACGCCAATGGCCGCTCCATCAGTGTCAGAGCCGTATTGCGCAATGACGGACCCGCTGAAGCGCTCACCAAAAAGGGTGCGGCAAGCCTGAAACCCTTGGAACCCGCGGTGGCCCTACCCAGCCCCACACCCCCAGACGCAGCCTGTCCGCCAAGGCCGGTGCAAGCCATGGACAAATTCACGCCTGCGGGTCCTTTGCGCCCAGGCATGTTTGCCCGCGTCAATGCCTTGTTTGCACTTAAGAACGAGGCTTTGTCCATACCTGAAGAGGCCATTGTTCCCATGGGCGGCAAGCAATTTGTGATTCGTGCGGTGTCACCCGAGGCCGTGCCTGGCGCAGGACCGCTGCCCCCAGACACCAAGCTGGTGTCCTTGCGTACCGAGGTCAAGTTGGGTGCTCGCCACCCCGGGCGGGTTGAAATTTTGTCTGGCTTGACCGCCCAAGACACTGTGGTGGTGGCTGGCCAGCATCGACTCCAAAAAGATGGCACCGCTTTGCGTGTCGCCGAGTCTAGGAACTGAGATGCAACTGCCAGAGCTGTCGATACGTCGACCGGTATTCGCCACCGTCTTGTCCCTGCTGATTGTGTTGGTCGGTGTGGTGTCGTTCAACCGATTGGTGATTCGCGAGTACCCCAAGATTGATAACCCCACCGTCACCGTTGAGACCCGCTACGTCGGTGCGTCCAGCGCGGTGGTCGAGTCGCAGGTCAGTAAAGTCCTGGAAGATTCGCTCTCAGGTGTGGAGGGCTTGGACGTCATCACTTCCATCAGCCGCCAAGAGCAAAGCCAGATCACCGTTAAGTTTTTGTTAACGCGTGACCCGGATGCTGCTGCCTCCGATGTGCGTGACAAAGTGTCACGCGTTCGTCAGCGACTGCCTGTGGGTATCGATGAACCTGTGATTGCCAAGGTGGAGGCGGATGCACAGCCGGTGATTTGGTTGTCCTTCAGTTCGGACACCATGAACACTTTGCAACTCACCGACTTGGCCAACCGCATTGCCAAGCCGATGATGCAAACCGCGCCTGGTGTTGCTGAC
>RFMX01000172.1 GCA_009927495.1 Betaproteobacteria bacterium | reverse complement strand
GGCCGACCTGCGACACGTGCCTTTGCCAATACCAAGATTCTTTTTCCGCACATATTTGGTCATGGCGTGACATAGATTGCTTCGCTTCGCTCGCCATGACGGTCTTTAGCAATAACGATCCCTCGCAACGGCGATATAGGTCCTAAAATGCGGCTCAAATAACACACCAAAGAGACAAGAACATGAACATCACCCGCTTCGCCAATCTGTGCGCCCAAGGAAAAGCCCAAGGCCAACGCGTCTTCATCCGTGCCGACCTTAATGTGCCTTTTGACGACCATGGCCACATCAGCGAAGACACCCGCATCCGTGCATCCGTCCCTTGCATCCAAATGGCGCTGGCCGCAGGTGCGGCGGTGATGGTCACCAGCCATTTGGGCCGTCCTACCGAGGGCGAGTTCAAGCCCGAAGACTCTTTGGCACCTGTGGCCAAGCGCTTGGGTGAATTGCTAGGCCGCGAAGTGCCAGTGTTGACCAACTGGGTGGACGACGTGACTGTCGCCGCAGGCCAAGTGGTGATGCTGGAGAACTGCCGCGTCAACAAGGGTGAGAAGAAAAACAGCGAAGACTTGGCCCGCCAAATGGCCGCGTTGTGCGACATCTATGTCAACGACGCGTTTGGCACCGCCCACCGCGCAGAGGGCACGACCTACGGCATCGCGCAGTTCGCACCCATCGCCTGTGCTGGCCCCTTGTTGTCGGCCGAGATCGACGCCATCAGCAAAGCCTTGGCCAACCCCAAGCGCCCACTGGCTGCCATCGTGGCCGGTAGCAAGGTCAGCACCAAACTCACTATTTTGCAAGCGTTGGCCAAGAACGTGGACCAATTGATTGTGGGCGGCGGCATTGCCAACACCTTCATGCTGGCAGCGGGTTTGAAGATCGGCAAGTCCTTGGCCGAACCCGATTTGGTGGGCGAAGCCAAGGCGGTGATCGAGGCCATGAAAGCACGTGGCGCAGAGGTGCCCATCCCCACCGATGTGGTGTGCGCCAAGACCTTTGGTGCCGACGCGCCAGCCACGGTGAAAAAGCCCACGAGGTGGCGGATGACGACCTGATTTTGGACATCGGCCCCGAGACCGCGCAGCGCTTGGCCACGCAGCTCAAGTCGGCCGGCACCATTGTGTGGAACGGCCCCATGGGCGTGTTCGAGTTCGATGCGTTTGAGAACGGCACCAAGGTGGTGGCCCATGCGATCGCTGAATCAGATGCGTTCAGCATTGCGGGCGGCGGCGACACCTTGGCCGCGATTGCCAAGTACGGCATCGAA
>RFMX01000447.1 GCA_009927495.1 Betaproteobacteria bacterium | reverse complement strand
GAGGGACTTCTCAAGAATAGTGGTCAGCCCTCCCGCTTTGTTGCCAGGCGAGGGGTTGTTGTTCATCTCGCCTTGGTGCATGGCGGTGTAGTGCTCCCACCAGCGGATGCGCTCCACCAGTTTTTCGCCCACCTCGCGGCGCACCGCACGGCGGGTGAGCAAGTGTTCCGCGCCGTAAATTTCGGGGGTTTCACTCAGAATGGCGGTGCCGCCATGCGCCACCAGCAGGTCGACCGCAGCACCCAGCGCGGGGTTGGCGCTGATGCCGGAATAACCATCCGAGCCACCGCACTGCAAGCCCACGGTGATGTGGGCCACGCTGCAAGGCACTCGCTGCGTTTGATTGACCGTGGGCAACATGGCCTTGACCATTTCAATGCCCTTGGCCACTGTCAAACGGGTGCCGCCGCTGTCTTGGATGTTGAAGGTTTGCAGCGTGCTGCCTTCTTTCAAGCCGCTGTGCGAGAGCCACGATTTGAGTTGATTTGCCTCGCAGCCCAAACCCACTGCCAGCACCCCTGCGAAATTGGGGTGGGTGGCATAACCGGCCATGGTGCGCTCCAGCACCTGCATGCCCAACCCATCGGTGTCCATGCCGCAACCCAGTCCGTGGGTCAGCGCGACCACACCATCGATATGGGGAAAGTCAGACAGCGCATCGGGGTGTAGGGTCTTAGAGAAATGGTCGGCAATCGCCCGTGCAACAGTCGCCGAGCAGTTCACGCTGGAGAGGATGCCAATGTAGTTGCGCGTCGCCACGCGGCCATCCGGGCGCACATAGCCCATGAACTCGGCGTGGAGTTGGGGGGCCTCGGGTTTCACATCGGCGCAAAACGCGTAGTCGCGGGCAAAGTCGCCCTTGTTGGGCCCCATGTCGAGGTTGTGGGTATGCACATGCTCGCCCGCAGCAATGTCTTTGGACGCAAAACCAATGATCTGGTTATAACGACGCACCGCTTCGCCAGAGGCGATTGGGCGGGTGGCGATTTTGTGCCCTGGCGGGATCAGGCCGCGCACCGCAATGCCTTCGACCGTGGTACCCGAGAGCAGTTGTTGGCGGCTGATGACCACGTCATCGGCGGGGTGCAGGAGAATGCAATTGTTCATGAAAAACCGAAATCAAGAAGCCATTAAGTGGGGCAACCACAGGGCAATGCTGGGCACATAGGTGATCAAGATCAAGCTGCCCAACAAAGGAACCAACCACGGCAAGATGGCCATGGTGGTGCGCTCCACACTCAGGTTGGCGACGCGTGCCAGCACGAACAACACCATGCCCATGGGTGGGTGCAACAAACCAATCATCAGGTTCAACACCATGACCAAACCAAAATGAACCAAGTCGATACCCAGTTGCTGGCAGATGGGCACCAGAATA
>RFMX01000241.1 GCA_009927495.1 Betaproteobacteria bacterium | reverse complement strand
GACCCGCAGCTGCAGGCAGGCTTTGCCCAGGATGTGGTGCTGCTCAAATTGGTGGGCATGAACCCGGTGGTGGTGCATGGCGGTGGTCCGCAAATTGAAAACGCGCTGCAGCGTTTGGGCAAAAAAGGCGAGTTCGTCCAGGGTATGCGGGTGACAGACGCCGAAACCATGGAAGTGGTGGAGTGGGTGCTGGCGGGTGAGGTACAGCAAGACATCGTGGGCTTGATCAACCAAGCCGGTGGCAAGGCGGTGGGCTTAACTGGGCGCGATGGCGGCATGATCCGCGCTCGTCAACTGAAGATGCAAGACACCACAGACCCCAGCAAAGAAGTCGATGTGGGGCAGGTGGGCGACATTGTCAGCATCGACCCCAGTGTGGTCAAAGCCTTGCAAGACGACGCCTTCATTCCCGTCATCAGCCCGATTGGCTTTGGCGAAAGCAATGAAAGCTACAACATCAATGCCGATTTGGTGGCTTCCAAGCTTGCCACGGTGTTAAAGGCTGAAAAACTGGTGCTGTTGACCAACACCGAAGGCGTGCTGGACAAAGCGGGCAAGCTATTGCGTGATTTGAGCGCTCGCCAAATTGACGCTTTGTTTGCCGACGGCACCTTGAGCGGTGGCATGTTGCCCAAAATCAGTGGCGCTTTGGATGCCGCCAAAAGCGGGGTGAATTCTGTGCATATCATTGATGGTCGGGTACCGCATGTCTTGTTGCTGGAAATCTTGACCGAGCAAGCTTTTGGTACCCTGATACGTTCGCACTGACTTTCAAGGAGTGTTTGATGGCCACAGCGCAGACCAGCAGTACATCCCCTGACGCACAGGCCGCGCCACGCAAGCGGCCTAAGCCCGGTGAGCGGCGCATTCAAATTTTGCAAACACTGGCAGCCATGCTCGAGCAGCCGGGTGCCGAGCGCATCACCACCGCCGCTTTGGCGGCGCGTTTAGAGGTCTCGGAGGCCGCGCTTTACCGCCATTTCGCCAGCAAGGCGCAGATGTTTGAAGGCCTGATCGAATTTATTGAAACCAGCATCTTCAGCCTGCTCAACCAAATTGCCGAGCGAAGCGACGCCGCTGAAATAAAAGCACGCCATATGGTGACGGTGTTGTTGCAGTTTGCCCAGCGCAACCCTGGCATGGCACGGGTGATGGTGGGTGACGCCTTGGTATTTGAAAACGACCGCCTTGAGCAGCGCATGAACCAGTTTTTCGAGCGCTTTGAGTCCAGCTTGCGCCAAGTGTTGCGCGATCAGGCACAGGCAACTTCCTCGCTGACACCCACTGTGGACGCCAATGTGCAGTCCTCTGTGCTGGTCTCTTTTGTGGTGGGACGTTTGCAGCGCTTTGCGCGAAGCGGCTACAAACGCTTGCCCACCGAACACCTAGACGCCAGTTTGGCGCTGCTCACATAACCGCACCCAGCTGCCACGGCACAAACTCGTTTTGCCCGTAGCCATGCTGTTCGCTTTTGCTGGCCTCGCCCGAGGCGCAAGCGATGATGCGTTTGAATATCTCTTCACCCTTGGCTTGCACCGTGCTGCCGCCATCGACCACGTCGCCGCAGTTGATGTCCATGTCATCGGTTTGCCGTTGCCACAGCGCGGTGTTGGTGGCCAGTTTCAACGAGGGTGAGGGCGCACAACCGTAGGCCGAGCCGCGACCGGTGGTGAAGCAAATCAGGTTGGCGCCGCCCGCCACTTGGCCGGTGGCGCTCACTGGGTCGTAGCCGGGCGTGTCCATGTACACAAAACCATGTGCCGTGAC
>RFMX01000287.1 GCA_009927495.1 Betaproteobacteria bacterium | reverse complement strand
AGACACCATCGCCGAAGCTTGGTTAGCCTTGCTGTTTTTCTGGGCGCTGGGCTTGACCGTGCTCTACCAGTTCATCACCCGCTATGTGTTCAACGATTCAGCCGCTTGGACCGAAGAGATTGCCCGCTACCTGCTGATTGCAACTGTGTTTGTAGGCGCGGTCATTGGGGTGGCCAAAAACAACCATATTCAAGTGGATTTTTTCTACCGCTTCATGCCCCAAGGATTGGCCAGAACGGTGTCCTTGCTGACCGATGTCTTGCGGGTGGCTTTTTTGGCAGCGGCCAGTTGGCTGACGTGGTTGCTGATGCAAAAAATGGGCAATTACCAAATGACCATCGTCAACCTGCCCATGAACATCGTCTACGGCGTGGTGTTACTGGCCTTTGTGCTGATGACATGGCGCAGCCTGTGGGTCATGTGGCGTCACTGGCAACAAGGCTTTAGCGTCCTGGAACGCCCTGACAACCTCTAAGCCTTTCAAAGGTTCGCATGTTAAAAATCATTTTTTTGTTTTTGTTGAGCGGGGGTTTGCCGGTGGCCATGGCCATGGCGGCAGCATCGCTCATTTATTTGTTGTTCGTGCCCAGTTCGCCACCTTTTGTGGTGGTGCATCGCATGGTTTCTGGCATAGACAGTTTTCCATTGCTGGCCGTGCCTTTTTTTATTTTGGCTGGCAACCTCATGAACACCTCAGGCATCACCCACCGCATATACAGCTATGCGCTGGCACTGGTGGGTTGGTTGAAAGGCGGATTGGGCCATGTGAATGTGGTGGGCTCGGTGGTGTTTGCAGGCATGAGTGGCACGGCCATCGCCGACGCAGCAGGTTTAGGCACGATTGAGATCAAAGCCATGACCGACCACGGCTACGACCCCGAATTTGCCGTGGGTGTGACCGCTGCCTCGGCCACCTTAGGGCCCATCATTCCGCCCAGCCTTCCCTTTGTTATCTACGGCATGATGGCCAATGTCTCGGTGGGTGCATTGTTCTTAGCGGGCATCATGCCTGGCTTGGTCATGGCCTTGCTGATGATGTTGACCGTGGCTTACTTTGCCCACAAAAACGGCTGGGGCGGTGATGTGAAGTTTGAATGGCCCAAATTGGCCAAGGCGTTGGTAGAGACCTTGGTGGTGGTGGGTTGGCCACTGGTTATTTGGTTGCTGATCACAGAGTTGGACACGCAGCCCCAATTCACTGTCTTGCTAGGGTTGATCGTTCTGTTTGCTGCTGACAAACTTTTTAACTTTCAAGCCGTGTTGCCCATCATGACGCCTGTGCTCTTGATTGGCGGCATGACCACTGGCGTGTTCACCCCCACAGAAGGTGCT
>RFMX01000375.1 GCA_009927495.1 Betaproteobacteria bacterium | reverse complement strand
GGTGAAATTCGTCTTTCACGCGGCGCACGATGTCCAGGTAGGGCATGCCGGGTTTGACCATCACCATGTCCGCGCCTTCGGCGATGTCCATGGCGACTTCGCGCAGCGCCTCGTCGCTGTTGCCCGCGTCCATTTGGTAGACCTTCTTATTGCTCTTGCCCAAGTTGCCGGCTGACCCCACCGCGTCACGGAACGGGCCATAAAACGCACTGGCGTATTTGGCGCTGTAGGCCATGATGCGGGTGTGAATATGCCCCTCAGCTTCCAGGGCTTGGCGAATGGCAGCGATGCGCCCGTCCATCATGTCGCTGGGTGCCACGATGTCCACGCCCGCTTCAGCCTGCGTCAGCGCTTGCTGCACCAGCACTTTCACGGTTTCATCGTTCAGGATGTATCCGGTCTCGTCCAGCCAGCCGTCTTGGCCGTGGCTGGTGAAGGGGTCCAGCGCCACATCGGTCATCACGCCCAAATTGGGGAATTCTTTTTTCAGCGCCTTGACCACCCGAGGTACCAAGCCTTGGCGGTTGGTGGCTTCCATGCCATCAGGCGTTTTCAAGCTGGGGTCAATAACCGGAAACAAAGCCATGACGGGGATGCCCAGCTTGACACAATGCTCGGCCACGGGCAGCAACAGGTCCAGGCTTAGGCGCTCGACGCCAGGCATGGAGGCGATGGCTTGGCGTTTTTTCTCGCCATCGAGCACAAAAACGGGGTAAATCAGGTCGTCCACCGTCACATGGTTCTCACGCACAAGGCGGCGGGTGAAGTCATCTCGGCGCAAGCGACGCAGGCGGGTGGAGGGGAATTGGGTAGGTGTGATCATGCCGAAATTGTGCCGTAACGAGTGGCTGGTTTATTGGGGTGAAACCCGAGGCCATTGCTGCCACTGCTTGCCACTAAACTCAAGCCATGCTCTGGGTCAAAGCCTTTCACATTATTTTCGTGGCCAGTTGGTTTGCTGGCTTGTTTTATTTGCCGCGCATCTTTGTCAATTTGGCCATGGTCCCGCCCGATTCGGTTGCAGAGCGGGAACGCCTATTGTTGATGGCGCGAAAACTCATGCGCTTTATGACCATCCTGATGGTGCCGGCCTTGGGACTGGGTTTGTGGCTATGGTTGGGCTATGGCATCGGCGGCAACCCGCCAGCTGATTGGATGAGCCTCAAATTGGCCATTGTCGTTCTGACTTTGGGCTATCACCACCTGTGTATGCGCCACCTGAAGTACTTTGCGTCGGGCCAGGCTTCGCACTCCCATGTTTGGTACCGCTGGTTCAACGAAGCCCCTGTGCTGCTGATGGTGGCCGCTGTGCTGTTGGTGGTGCTCAAACCCTTTTAAGCGCACATGAAACCTTTGCAACGCCGCACCACGGCTTGGCCCTTGGCTTGGCTGTGTGTGCTGGTGATTTGTTATGCCAGTTTGTACCCTTTTGAAGACTGGCGTAACCAAGATATCGCCCCATGGTCCTTTGTCGGTGCCCCATGGCCCAAATACCAAACGCTGTTTGATATGGCCAGCAACTTTTTGGGCTATATGCCTTTGGGTTTTTGGCTGAGTTTGGCGATGTTGCGCAGCGCCAAACCGCACTGGGCGGCTGTGCTGCTGGGCTTTTTGGGTGCATTGGGCTTGTCTTTTTTCATGGAATGTTCGCAAAGCTATTTGCCCCAGCGCGTGCCCTCCCAAGTAGATTGGATGCTCAACAGTCTGGGCGGCTTGATGGGGGCGGTGTTGTCGGCTTGGCTGGAGCGACGCGGCTGGCTTTACCGCTGGGTTCAATTTCGCAAGCGATGGCTTGTTCCTAACGCCAGTGGCAGCTTGGTCTTGATGGTTTTATGGCCCTTGGCTTTGTTGTTTCCAACACCTGTGTTTCTGGGTTTGGGTAATGTGACCGAAAAATTGCTGGCTGTGCTGCAAGAGTGGTGGCCACAGGCGACGTTGCCGACACAGCTTTCGCAAACCCTTTTCTCGTTGGCCCCTTTGCCATCTTGGGTAGAGATGCTGAGCATCGCCGGCAGTTTGTGTGTGGCGGCTTTTCTGGGCATGGCGGTGGTTCGCGAGGCTTGGCAGCGCTTGTCGTGGGTGAGTTTGGTGGTGGTGCTGGCACTTTTAAGCAACACTTTGTCGGCCTCTGTTAGCTATGGACCTCAGCACACTTTGTTTTGGCTAACCCCCTTGACTGCTGCAGGCTTGGGCTTGGGTTGGCTCAGCGCTTTGTTGATGGTGAGACTCCCCGCTGTGGTGTTGATGCGCACCATGTTGCTGCTACAAACTGCGGTTCTTTGTGTGGTGAATGTGGTTCCCTCCAGCACCTATTTTGCTCAAACGGTTCAAACCTGGGAGCAAGGAAAATTCATCCGTTTCCATGGCCTGACCGAGTGGCTGAGTTGGGGTTGGCCTTTTGCCCTGATGGTTTGGGGGGTGTTGCATCTGCTCAGCAACTCAACCCGTGCCGAGGCCACCTAGAATCAGTTGCATGACTGAAGACAGCTATTTCAAACACCACGTGTTCTTTTGCCTCAACCAGCGCGATGCACCTGACGCTTGTTGCGGCAACCACCAAGCACAGGACGCTTGGAAGCATTGCAAAACCCAGGTCAAAGCTTTGGGTCTTAACGGCGCAGGCGGTGTGCGCATCAACCAAGCCGGATGTCTAGACCGTTGTGCCGGCGGCCCTGTGTTGGTGGTTTACCCGGAAGCCGTTTGGTACACCTATGTGGACAAGCAAGACATTGATGAAATCATCAGTTCGCACCTTCAGCAAGGCAAGGTGGTCGAGCGCCTAAAGCTTGAATCAGACGTCGGCCGCTAGCCATGGCCGCCTCTGCGCAATCGCTGTGGCTTGACCTGCCAGGCGGGCGTCACCAAGCAGTTCTAGAAAAAGCTGCCACCCCTGCCAAAGGCTTGGCCTATGTTGCCCACCCCCACCCATTGTTTGGCGGCACCATGGACAACAAGGTGGTGCAAACCATGTCACGTGCTTATTTGCAGGCGGGTTGGGATTGTTTGCGCTTTAACTTTCGCGGCGTGGACCAAAGCGAAGGTGTGTACGACGAGGGTCTTGGCGAAACCGACGATGTCCTTGCAGCTTTGCGCCAACTCGCCCCCGAAGGTCCCCTGGCTTTGGCGGGTTTTTCATTCGGCGCGTATGTGGTTTGTCAGGCGATTTCGCAACTTTGGCCCACTCAGCGCTTAAAAAAAATTGTTTTGGTGGGCACCGCCGTTACCCATTTCCACCCAACTCCTTTGCCGTCAGCCTTGCATGACCAAACTTTGGTGGTACATGGTGAGAGCGACGACACGGTTGCTTTGCCCGCTGTGTTGCAATGGGCCGCCCCCCAAAGCTTGCCTGTGATGGTGGTGCCAGCGTGTGGTCATTTCTTTCATGGACAATTGCCGCTGTTGAAGTCATTGGTCTTGCGGCATTTGCGTGCATGACAAGCGTTTTTCCTTCTAGGTAAAGTTATGAATTTGTTGCGTGTGTGTGTGTTGTTTTTGGCGGTCTTCTGTGCCAATGTGTTTGCCCAAACGCCAGAGCCGCCTGAGATCGCCGCCAAAGCGTATTTGTTGGTCGATATCACCGCCAATCAAGTATTGGCCCAGCGCCAAGCCGACGCCCCTGTTGAACCCGCTTCTTTGACCAAGTTAATGACCGCTTATTTGGTGTTTGATGCTTTGCGCGCCAAAAAAATCAGCTTGCAACAAACCTTTTCTGTGAGCGAGGCGGCTTGGAAAATGTCCGGCTCGCGCATGTTCATCGACCCCAAAATGCAAGTGCCGGTTGAGGACCTGATCAAAGGCATGATTGTTCAGTCCGGCAATGACGCCACCATGGCTTTGGCTGAAGGTGTGGGCGGCACCAAAGCCCATTTTGTGGCCATGATGAACGCGCAGGCCAAGGCTTTGGGCATGAACGGCACCACCTACAAAAATCCCGAGGGCTTGACCGAGGCGGGGCACATCACCACCGCACGCGATTTATCCATATTGGCTACCCGATTGATGCATGATTTCCCTGGTTTTGTAGGCTATTACGCCATTCAAAAATACCGCTACCCCGGTACCCCGGCCGCCAACGACACCAACCGCAATCTGCTGTTGTTTCGCGACCCCACTGTTGACGGCTTGAAAACCGGCCACACCGATGCCGCTGGCTATTGCTTGGTAGCTACGGCCAAGCGCGATTTCCCCAATTTGCCTGCAAGGCGCCTACTGGCCATTGTGCTGGGTGCCAGCAGCGAAAACGCACGCGCTGAAGAAGCGCAAAAATTGCTCAATTGGGGTTACACCGCCTATGACGGCATCAAATTGTTCGAGGCTAACCAAGCGGTGGTCACGCCAGTGGTATGGAAGGGATTGGCCGACAGCGTACCTTTGGGTCGCCCCCAAGCCATTGTGGTGGCTGTTCCACAAGGCCAGGCCTCTCGAATCAAAACGCAGGTGGTCCGCCCAGACCCCTTGTACGCACCCCTGCAACTGAACCAAACCGTCGCCACCCTGAAGGTTTTCTTAGACCAAGCCCCGTTGAGCGAAATGCCTTTGTTGGCGCTCAAGCCTGTGCCAGAGGCTGGATGGTTTGGCAGAACCTATGACTCCCTTAAGTTGTGGGTAAGGTAGGCGCTCGCTAACTTAATAGCTTGCCAGCGAAGCCAAGGCACTGATATACTGTCAGGCTTTTCGGAATTAATCCGAACCACCTGTTTCAAACGTTGAAGGACGTTTTCAATGCCAACCATCAATCAATTGGTGCGCCACGGACGTGAAGTCGAGAAGACCAAGTCCAAAAGCCCCGCGATGCAAAACTCGCCCCAACGCCGTGGCGTTTGCACACGTGTTTACACCACCACACCTAAAAAACCAAACTCTGCGCTTCGTAAAGTCGCCAAGGTGCGCTTGACCAACGGTTTCGAAGTGATTTCGTACATCGGTGGTGAAGGCCACAACTTACAAGAGCACTCTGTGGTCTTGGTCCGTGGCGGTCGTGTCAAAGACTTGCCTGGTGTGCGTTACCACATTGTGCGTGGTTCACTCGATTTGCAAGGCGTGAAAGACCGTAAGCAGTCACGTTCCAAATACGGCGCAAAGCGCCCCAAGGCTAAGTAATACGGGGTTTCCCGGTTCGTTTAGGTGCTGTTCCCCGCGTGGCGCGGTGGTGCAGCGTAGTGGCCCTAAGCACAAAATGGTTTGTGTGGGTCAAGTAAGTGGGGGTCTCTTGGCTCCCGCGGTGCCCAGTTTGGGTGCCAGCTGAATCAAAGAGGTGAAAAAATGCCACGTCGTCGCGAAGTCCCGAAACGGGAAATACTGCCGGACCCAAAATACGGCAACATCGAGCTCTCCAAATTCATGAACGTGGTGATGGAAAGCGGCAAAAAAGCTGTCGCTGAACGCATCATTTACGGAGCTTTGGCGCAAATCCAAGCCAAGTCCGGCAAAGATCCCGTCGAACTTTTCAGCCACGCCATCAACAACGTCAAGCCCATGGTTGAAGTCAAATCTCGCCGTGTGGGTGGTGCCAACTACCAAGTGCCCGTTGAAGTGCGGCCTGTTCGCCGTTTGGCCTTGTCCATGCGTTGGATCAAAGAGGCCGCCCGTAAGCGTGGCGAAAAATCCATGGCCTTGCGTTTGGCCAACGAGCTTTTGGAAGCGGCTGAAGGCCGTGGCGGAGCCATGAAAAAACGTGATGAAGTTCACCGCATGGCCGAAGCCAACAAAGCGTTCTCTCACTTCCGCTTCTAAACCCTTCGCATAGCGGGTCTCTTGCTTTGCTGGGTTTGTCGGCGTGATGTCATGTATTTTTCGCACACCCCCCTTAGACTGAGATTCGCTCGCTACCCACCACAAGTGGTGTAGCGATTTTTGTTTTTAATTGATTCCCCAAGAGGTTGACCATGGCACGCAAGACTCCTATCGAGCGCTATAGAAACATCGGTATTTCTGCCCACATTGATGCGGGCAAAACCACCACCACAGAGCGCATTCTTTTTTACACCGGCGTGAACCACAAAATTGGTGAAGTGCACGACGGTGCAGCCACCATGGACTGGATGGAGCAAGAGCAAGAGCGTGGCATCACCATCACCTCGGCGGCCACGACTTGTTTCTGGAAGGGCATGGATGCTTCTTTCCCAGAGCACCGTATCAACATCATTGACACCCCTGGGCACGTGGACTTCACCATTGAAGTCGAGCGTTCCATGCGCGTACTTGACGGTGCTTGCATGGTTTACTGCGCTGTAGGTGGCGTACAACCCCAGTCCGAAACCGTTTGGCGTCAAGCCAACAAATACAAAGTGCCACGCTTGGCCTTTGTCAACAAAATGGACCGCACGGGCGCCAATTTCTTCAAGGTCTATGACCAAATGAAGTTGCGCTTGAAAGCCAACCCCATTCCCATCGTGATCCCCATTGGCGCCGAAGAAAACTTCCGCGGCGTGGTTGATTTGCGCAAGATGAAAGCCATCATTTGGGATGAGGCTTCACAGGGCATGAAATTCAACTTTGAAGAAATTCCTGCTGAGTTGGTGGCAGAAGCCAAAAAATGGCGCGAAAACATGATCGAAGCGGCTGCTGAAGCATCTGAAGACTTGATGAACAAATACCTTGAAGAAGGTGATTTGACGGAAGAGGAAATCACCCATGGCTTGCGCGTGCGCACCATCGCCAGTGAAATTCAGCCCATGATGTGTGGCACTGCGTTCAAGAACAAAGGTGTGCAACGGATGTTGGATGCGGTCATCGAGTTGATGCCCTCCCCCATCGACATTCCACCTGTAGGCGGCACCGATGAGGATGAAAAGGAAGTTTTCCGCAAAGCCGACGACAAAGAAAAATTTTCTTCTTTGGCTTTCAAGCTGATGACCGACCCTTTTGTGGGTCAACTCACCTTCGTGCGTGTGTATTCTGGCGTCCTGAAAAAAGGCGATACGGTCTACAACCCTATCAAAGGCAAGAAAGAGCGTATCGGTCGTATCGTGCAAATGCACGCCAACAACCGTGAAGAGGTTGATGAAATTTGTGCTGGCGATATCGCTGCTTGCGTGGGTTTGAAAGATGTCACCACCGGCGAAACATTGTGCGATCCCGACAACATCGTGATGCTCGAGCGCATGGTGTTTCCCGAACCCGTGATTGCACAGGCCGTGGAACCCAAGACCAAAGCCGACCAAGAAAAAATGGGCATTGCGCTGCAGCGCTTGGCTGCAGAAGATCCTTCATTCCGAGTGAAAACCGACGAAGAGTCCGGTCAGACCATCATTGCCGGCATGGGCGAGTTGCACCTCGAGATCATCGTGGACCGTATGAAGCGCGAATTTGGCGTCGAAGCCAACGTCGGCAAGCCCCAAGTGGCTTACCGCGAAACCATTCGCAAAACCATCGAAGACAGCGAAGGCAAGTTTGTTCGTCAGTCCGGTGGTAAAGGACAGTACGGCCATGTGGTGTTCAAAATCGAACCCAATGAAGCTGGCAAAGGCTTCGAATTCGTTGACGCCATCAAAGGTGGCGTGGTGCCACGTGAATACATTCCTGCGGTTGAAAAAGGCGTCATTGAGGCCTTGACGACTGGTGTGTTGGCAGGATACCCCGTGGTCGATGTGAAGGTCACATTGCACTTTGGTTCTTACCACGATGTTGACTCTTCAGAGATGGCGTTCAAGATGGCTGCGATCTTTGGTTTCAAAGAGGGTTGCAGAAAAGCCAGCCCCGTTATTTTGGAACCCATGATGGCGGTTGAAGTAGAAACACCCGAAGACTACGCCGGTAACGTGATGGGCGACTTGTCCTCACGCCGCGGCATGGTGCAAGGCATGGAAGACATGGTCGGTGGCGGCAAAGCCATCAAGGCTGAAGTTCCGCTCTCCGAGATGTTTGGTTACTCCACCACATTGCGTTCCATGTCGCAAGGCCGTGCCACCTATTCGATGGAATTCAAGCACTACACTGAAGCGCCTCGTAACGTCGCAGAAGCGATCGTTGCTGCAAGGGCTAAATAATTACCTGGGGACAGACCAAACCGCTTGCGGTTTGCTCTGTCCCCACGGATTCGAAGTGTCTGCGACGATGCGCCACCCTGTCACCCGTGCGGGGCGAACCAGCAGCATCGTGCAGACGTAAAACCTGTACACGGGCCTGTTCTTTGGAGATTTC
>RFMX01000437.1 GCA_009927495.1 Betaproteobacteria bacterium | reverse complement strand
ATCGACTGGTCTGACTGAGAATCCGCACAACCATGGACACCGTCTTCATCACCCTTGCATCTGCGTTGGCGGGTTTTATCGATGCATCGGTGGGTGGCGGGGGCTTGGTGCTGGTGCCAGCGCTGTTTGCCACCTACCCCAATGTCGCGCCAGCAACCTTGTTGGGGACCAACAAATCTTCGTCTGTGTGGGGCACCTTGTTTGCCGCATGGCGCTTCCAACAGCAAATGCCGCTGCAATGGCGCGCATTGCGCATTGGTGCAATATGTGCCTTGCTAGGTGCCTGTGCTGGCGCCTACACCTTGACCCTGCTCTCGCCGCAATTGATGCGCCAAGCGCTGCCGCTGCTGTTGCTGGCGGTACTGATTTACACCTTGAAGAACAAACAATGGGGGCAAGTGCACCAGCCACGCTTTAGCGGTCGTGCACAAATGTGGGCCATGGGTGGGTGTGGGGCCGTGATGGGTTTTTACGATGGATTTTTTGGACCAGGCACTGGCAGCTTGCTGGTATTTTTGTTGGTGAGAATTTTGGGATTTGATTTCTTGCAAGCCTCTGCGCACAGCAAGGTACTCAACTTTGCCAGCAATATGGCGGCTTTGCTGTGGTTAGGTTGGCAAGGCCATGTGCTTTGGGCGATGTTTCTGCCGATGGCCCTGGCCAATATCGCAGGCAGTTGGTTAGGCACCCGCGTGGCGATGCGCCAAGGCGCAGCCTATGTGCGCTGGCTGTTTATCCTGGTGGTCAGTGCTTTGTTGCTGAAAACTGCGCGCGACGCCTTGCTTTAGCGCAGCACCGGATCGTCATCGGGCGGCAAAGCCTCTGGCACCACAGCCTTGGGTGGCCAAGGTACGCTGGCAATAGGACGCGGCTTGCCTATGGGACGGGTAGCTTGCCCATTTCGCACCGCTTCAATATCTTCCAAAGACGGGTACTGCCCCATCAATACGTAATCGAACACACGCCGTGCAATTGGTGCTGCGCTTTGCGCGCCAAAGCCAGCGTTTTCCACCACCATGGCCAGCGCCACCTTGGGGTCTTCAGCGGGTGCAAAAGCGATGAACAAGGCATGGTCGCGCAAACGTTCATCAATCTTGGAAGCCACGTATTTTTCGTTTTGTTTGATGGTGAACACTTGAGCGGTGCCGGTTTTGCCGGCGCTTGTATAGCTTGCACCGATAAAGCTTGATGCAGACGTGCCTTCAATATTGACACCCACCATGGCTTTTTTCACTGTGTCTAAGTGGTCTGACTGAAAGGGCAAAACTTTGGCAGCTTCCAGCACAACAGGTTGAGCAACTTTGGTTTCCACGTCCACCACCTCTCGCACCAAATGCGGCTTTGAGTGCACGCCATGGTTGGCAAGGGTGGCTACGGCTTGTGCCAGTTGCAACATGGTGAAACTGTTGTAACCCTGTCCAATCCCTAATGAAATGGTTTCGCCGGAGTACCAGCGCTGTTGCTCAGGTCGCCAGTAATTGGTGCGCTTCCACTCGGTAGAGGGCAAGATACCGCGCGCTTCGCCAGAGATATCGATGCCCGTGAGTTGCCCAAAGCCCAGCTCCCGCATTTGCTCATGGATGAGGTCCACGCCCATGTCACGCGCGAGTAAATAGTAATAGGTGTCACAAGACTGCACAATGGATTTGTACATGTCTACCGTCCCGTGCCCACCCTCCTTGTCGTCGCGAAAACGGTGGTCGCCAAACATGAAAAAACCGGGATCACTGATGAGTTGCGTGGGCGTGCGTTTACCGGTGTTCAAGGCGGCCAAGGACATAAAAGGCTTGTAGGTGGAGCCCGGTGGGTAGGTTCCGCGCAAAGCTCGGTTGAGCAAAGGTTTGTCGGGTGACTCGTTGAGCAACTTCCAGTTTTCAGCATCAATACCCTCAACGAACTGATTCGGATCGAAGGTGGGCTTGCTGACAAAGCTCAGCACTTCACCGGTTTGAGGGTCAATCGCCACCAAAGCCCCGCGGCGGTTGCCATACAAGTCTTCGACGAGTTTTTGCAGCTTGATGTCGATAGACAGCACCACGGTGTTGCCCGGAATGGCAGGGCTGCTGCGCAAACGACGTACTGCTCGGCCGCCCGCCGAGGTTTCCATCTCATGCACGCCGGTTAGGCCGTGCAATTGACGCTCATAGCTTTGTTCGACGCCGAGCTTGCCAATGAAGTCGGTGCCACGGTAATTGCCGGCGTGCTCTGACTCTTCAAGTTTTTCTTTCTCTGCGGTGTTGATGCGACCGATATAGCCAATCACATGGCTAGCCAAGTCGTTGTAGGGATAATTGCGAAACAACCGAGCGCGAATTTCAACGCCTGGAAAGCGAAAGCGTTGGGCGGCAAAACGTGCCACCTCTTCATCGCTTAGCCGAGTGCGAATCGGGACGGACTCAAAGCTTTTCGATTCCTCGCGCAATTTTTTAAATCGCCGCTTGTCTCGCCCTTGAATATCAATCAGCTCCGACAGGTTTTCAATCACCTCGTCCAGCGGGGCTTGGATTTTGGACGGCGTAATCTCTAAGGTGTAGGCCGAATAGTTGGTGGCCAAGACCACGCCATTGCGGTCCATGATGACGCCACGGTTGGGAACGATGGGCACGATGGCTGTGCGGTTGCTTTCGGCTTGCGCATTGAACTCTTGGTAACGCCAAAGCTGCAAGTACACCAAGCGCAAAAATAAAAAGCTAAAGGCAATGAATACAAATGCGGTGGCTGCAAACACCCGTCCCCTGAAACGCCGCAGGTCATATTCGACGTTGCGCAGCAGGCTCATAAAGGTCGGTTTTTATCGGGGTCTGGCGCGCGCCGCTGCGGTGCAAGCAGCAACACCGACACCACAGGCCACAGCAGGGCTTGGAGCAAGGGGGAAATAAACATCGACCAGCCCGGAAACAAGCCACCCGCGCCCATGCGCACAGTCAACTCCAGCAAGTGGGTCGCTAAAAAAACAGGAAATACTTGCAAGGCTTGGGAAGGCACATCAAACCACAAGATGCGTCTGTGAATCATGGTTGCCAAAAAGCCTTGTACCGTGAACGCCAACGCATGTTGGCCCAGCAGCGATGTTTGATGCACATCGGTGAGTAGGCCCAGAAAAAAAGAAATGCCCACGCCCACTTTCAGTGGCTGGTGCACACCCCAAAACACCAACAACAAAGCCACCCAATCGGGGGTCCAGGCTGCATTGCCAAAAAAGGCCATGCTTTGCACCATGTCCAACAACAAAGCAATGAGCAAGGTCAGCAGCATGAAGGTGGGATTGGCAGGCAACAGCAACTGCTGGCCACGGGGCATGATCATCGACGCCCTCCTTTGTGTTGCACCACCGGTGCAGCATGCTCTAGCGGGGGAGACTCTATCGGCAACTTGACCGGCGCGAGCACCATCACATGACGAGCGCCTTGTACCCGCGCCAGTGACTCGCACAATATGCGCGCAAACACGGAATCGGCACGACGCTCCACCTTGACCACTTTGGCAACGGGAATGCCGGGAGGGTAGACACCATCCACGCCGCTGGTGGTGAGGATGTCGTCCACCTCGATGTCAGCGTTGGTAGCCATGTAGCGCAACTCCAACAAAGGTGCGCCCCCTGACTCACCAAAGGCCACGCCACGCGCACCAGTTCGGGTGTTGAGCACAGGAATGGAGTGCTCTCTGTCAGTGACCAAAGTGATTTCGCTCACCAACGGGTGCACCCGGGTAATTTGTCCCAAAATGCCTTTTTCGTCCATCACTGGCGAACTTTGAACCACGCCGTTGAGTGCGCCTTTGTCAAGCACCATCTTGCGGGTGTAGGGGTCGCCTGCCTCGTACAACACCTCGGCAGCCAAGGCGGGTGTGGCCACACGTTGACGAAGTTCTAACAGTTCACGCAAGTGGCGGTTTTCAAGCTCAAGTTGCTCGAGTTGCGAAGTGCGTACAGATTGAGCTAACAACTGCGCGTTGGCAGCCTGCAAGTTATCCAAAACGTCTTGCTTGCCTTCAAACACGTCGCCAAGGTTGTACCAAGCGACTTGCGGACGCAAAGCCAGCCATTGCACGGGGTACACGATGATAGACAAGACCCAGCGGGCAGGTTGCACAAGGTTATAGCGTTGGTCGGCCAGCATCAGGGCCATCGACAAAAAACTGAAAATAATCAGTTTGGTCAGCGCAGAGGTGCCTTGCTTGAAGAAAGGCGGTGGGTTTCGGTCCAGCGTCCCGAGTGGCATTTATTCGTTGGTAAAAATCGAACCGAGACGCTCCATGCGCTCCAAGGCCAAGCCGCAACCACGCACCACGCAGGTGAGGGGGTCTTCAGCCACCAGCACAGGCAAGCCAGTTTCTTCTGCCATTAAGCGGTCGAGGTCACGCAGCAAAGCGCCGCCACCGGTGAGCATCATGCCGCGCTCGGCAATGTCAGCGCCCAGCTCAGGCGGGGTTTGCTCCAAGGCGTTTTTCACTGCAGACACAATGTTGTTCAAGGGGTCGGTGAGCGCTTCCAAAATCTCGTTGGACGAAATGGTGAAAGAACGTGGTACGCCTTCTGAGAGGTTGCGACCCTTGACTTCCATCTCGCGCACTTCGCTGCCAGGAAACGCGGAGCCGATTTGTTTTTTGATGGCCTCTGCAGTGGGCTCGCCGATCAACATGCCGTAATTGCGGCGTATGTAGTTGATGATAGCTTCGTCGAACTTGTCGCCACCGACGCGAACACTGCCTTTGTAGACCATGCCGCCCAAGGAAATGACGCCCACTTCGGTGGTGCCACCACCAATATCGACCACCATAGAGCCGGAGGCATCTGACACCGGCAAACCTGCGCCAATGGCTGCTGCCATAGGTTCTTCGATCAAATACACCTCAGAGGCCCCTGCGCCCAACGCGGATTCGCGAATAGCACGGCGCTCGACTTGGGTCGAGCCGCAAGGCACACAAATGATGATGCGCGGGCTGGGCTTTAACAGCGAGCGGGGATGCACCATCTTGATAAATTGCTTGAGCATTTGCTCGGTGACGGTGAAGTCGGCGATCACGCCGTCCTTCATGGGGCGAATGGCTTCAATGTTGCCGGGAACTTTGCCCAACATGGCCTTGGCTTCGTGGCCCACTGCTTGGATGCTTTTCTTACCTTGGGGGCCACCTTCGTGGCGAATCGAAACCACCGAGGGTTCGTCGAGCACAATGCCGCGGTCTCTGACGTAAATAAGGGTGTTGGCTGTGCCCAGATCAATAGCCAGGTCGGTGGAGAAATACCGACGAAATGCTCCAAACATCACAATCCTCTCTGGGTTTACCAGCAAAGACAGGATAATAACCCAACGCCTTTGCCATTTCTGGCCATAGGATTTGCTTGATTTAACGACCATGTCCCTCACACCTGCCGACATCCAGCGCTTGGCGCAACTCTCCCGCTTGTCGTTTGACCCTTCGTCAAGCCAACGCATGCTGGCGGGTTTGAACGATTTCTTTGCCATCGTCGAGCAAATGCGCGAGGTGGACACCAGCGGCGTAGTGCCCATGGCCCACCCCATCGACGCCATGCCCTTAGAAGCCTTGGCGCAACATGCCCCCAGCGCCCCTGAAGGCATGGCTTTGCGCCTGCGCGACGATGCGGTGAGCGAGCCCAATCAACGCGACGCCAACCAACGCAGCGCACCTGCGGTGGAACGTGGCCTCTTTTTGGTGCCGAAAGTGATCGAGTAAGCCATGAGCGATCTGCATACCTTGGGCGTGGCGCAACTGTCGGCGCTC
>RFMX01000191.1 GCA_009927495.1 Betaproteobacteria bacterium | reverse complement strand
GCTGTACAGATGCTTGGCGCGGCCCCAGGCTTGCGCGGCCATGGTGGCAATCACCCACACATAGGCGGCCACCGGCACACGCAGTTCTGCGGGCAGGCCGTTTTGGTCCAAGCCCACAAAAATCACTGCGGCGGCTGAAATACACACAGCCAGCGCACGTCGACTGCGCAACCAAGGCGCATCTTGGCGAAATAACTGTATGTAACTGATGTGTGCCAGCAAAAACGCCACCAGTCCTGGCACAAACAAACCTTCACCCATCAACAGCACATCGCCTAACCAAGACAAAGCCAAGGCCAGCATCAACCACTTGCGCCCCAACATGCCAGCAGACGATTGCCAAGCCGCAACCATCAATACCAGCAAAGCCAGCGGCTTGGCCCACAGATAAACCTCACTCCAGCCGCAGGCGTTGGCGGTGGTTGCCAAGGCGGCAGCTTGCACAAAAGCACACATCGCAGGAGACAAGCGGTTTTGCAGCAGCGCGTTCACGGCCCACAAGCCTGCGGTCACCGCCAAAACGCAGGTAGCGGCCTCGCCCCACACCATGCCATCCATGAACCACAACACCGCCGAGGCACAGCTCAGCAACACCACAAACCAGACCCCGCCCCACCACTGAACCGCAGGTGTTTGCACCGGCTGAAAAGCGGAGAAGTTGTGAAGCTGAAAAGGCTTGTCGGGGAAACGCTGGGCCACGTCATCAGGGCGCCAACCTGGATGGTGGAAAAACACCATCAGCTTGTCGCTCCAACGCTTGGCATGCCAGCTGTCATGCAACATGCTGGTGTACATCTGCATATTGGCCCACAAAGGGTCCCAACTGTTGAGCGCTTTGCGCGTACCGTAAACACAAGGCTCATGGGGATCTTCTTCCTCGAAGCTGCCAAACAGGCGGTCCCACACCACCCAAATGCCGCCATAGTTGCGGTCCAGGTATTTGTCGTTCACAGCATGGTGAACACGGTGGTTGGAGGGCGAGCAAAACCAACGGTCAAACCATCCCAAGCGGCCAATGTGTTCGGTATGCACCCAGTATTGGTAAAGCAAATCGATCAGCGCCACGATGCCAAACACCACAGGCGGCACGCCCAACAGCGCCATCGGCAAATAAAACACCCAACTGCTGATGGCGCCTGCGCTGCTTTGGCGCAGCGCGGTTGACAGGTTGTAGTGCTGGCTTTGGTGATGCACCGCATGGCCGGCCCAAAACAAGGCGACCTCATGGCTGGCGCGGTGAAACCAGTAATAGCAAAAGTCGTACAAGACCAAGGCCAGCACAACGCCGTACCAGGTGCTCCACCAAGCATCGTTGCGAAACAAAGCCACCTGCTCAAACACCAAGGTGTAGATGCCAATGCGCAGCACACGGGTGAAGATGGCGCTGATTTGGCTAAGTATGCCTAGCGAAATGCTGCTGATCGCGTCGTCTAGGCGGTAGGTTTGCGCAGACGCTTGGCCTTGTTGAGCCAGTCGCCTGCCCCAAAGCCACTCTATGAATATCAGGCCAAAAAACACTGGCGACGCCAACACAATGATGTAACCCATGAACTTGCCCAGTTAATACAGTAACAAGCATATTAATACATCAGATTGCTTCGCTGCGCCCGCAATGACGTCACTGCGAGGCCGAAGGCAGAAGCAGTCAAGGCTTAGGCCACAAAGCCCACAAACGCAAGGGTTGCTTCAAGCGCCCCGCCACTTCACCGGCGTCTCGGCCTGTACCCATAAAGAAATCCGCACGCACTGCCCCCACGATGGCGCTGCCCGTGTCTTGCGCCAACACCAAGCGCGACAAGGCTTGGGTGGGGCCAGGCGACACCAACCACAGCGGCGTGCCATAGGGCACGCTTTGCGGATCGATGGCGACCGAGCGCCCAGCGACCAGCGGTATGCCCTGTGCGCCGCGCGGCCCCACACTGGGGTCGGCACCCATGGGCTCTTCTTTGAAAAACACATAACGCGGATTGGTCCAAAGCAGTTCTTGGCGACGCTGCGGGTTGCGCTGCAACCACGCTTTGATGCCGGGCCAGGAGGCGTCGCGGGTTTCACCTTTGTCCAGCAGCCACTTGCCCACACTTTGGTAGGGCTGGTCATTGGACGCGGCAAAGCCCACACGTACGATGCGCACACTGCCATCAGGCTCGGTGATGCGCAGCCTTCCAGAGCCTTGGATATGCAAAATTAACACGTCGACGGGGTCAGCCAACCAAGCAATCTCGCGGCCACGCAAAGCGTTTTGTGCCGCAGGCAGGCTTTCGATGTCTTGGCGGGTGAACCAAGGCTTGCCATTGGCTAAACCGGCAGGCGCGGCATACAAAGGGGTGTTAAAGCTATTACCTGCCAAACGCTGTGCCTCGAACACCGGTTCATAGTAGGCGGTGAGCAAACCACTGGTTTCACCCTCTAAGGATTCCAAGCGATAGGCTTGCAAGCGGTTGAGCAACAACAAGCGCTGCTCGGTTTCGCTGGCAATGCTCAAGCGACGTATATCACTGCACAAGGGAGCGAGTACCGTACCGTTGATATCGCAATTGGCAAGCAACAAGGTCCACACCTCGGCCATGGACTCTTGCGGCCAGCCGGGCAAGTCTTCGATAGGTACCGGCACCCAGCGGCTTTTGCTCTCGCCTTTGACCGGTGGCTCAAAACGCGGCGCAGCCTGTGGCACGGTGGGCAGGCTGAGCGGCGGGCTGGTCAATGGCGCGGGCTTGACGCTTTCAGGGCGCAGCACTGGCGGCACGGATGAGGGCATAGGCAGACTGACGGGCCTGGGCACCGAAGAAGCGCAGGACACCAGCATGCCTACAATCGCCACGCTCCATGCTGCGCGGTAAGGCAGCGACCAACCTACCCATATACCTGAAAACATGCTGCTGATTTTGCTTGAATCCTTGGGTGCTGGCTTGCTGCTGGCGCTCATCGTATGGTGGACCATGTTCCATGGTCGCGACAAAGGCGAACCAGAAGACAAAGAAGACGGCAAAGACTGATCACGCCAGCGGTGAGCGGCGCAGGGGCAACTGCTGTCTGCGCTCGCGCAATTGATCTATGGACAAATCAACCAGCACACAAGCCTCCCCCTCGTCTTGCACCGCTTGTACCTGACCCCAAGGGTCTACCCACATCGAATACCCCCAAGTGCGGCGGCCGTTGCTGTGCTTACCCCCTTGCGCTGCCGCACCTACCCAGGCTAAGTTATCAATCGCACGGGCGCGCAACAACACTTCCCAGTGGGCAGAGCCGGTGGTGTATGTGAAGGCGCTGGGTGCGAGCAGCAACTCGGCACCTTGCTGCACCAATTGGCGATACAACTGGGGGAAACGCAGGTCGTAACAGACGCTTAAGCCGATGCGCCAAGTGTGGCCGTCTTTGGAAGGCAAATCCATCACCACCGGCGTGTTCCCAGCTTGCAGCACCACGCTTTCGTCGTAGCTTTCGCGGCCATTGTCAAAACAAAACAAATGGATCTTGTCGTAGCGCGCCACACATTCGCCTTGGGCGCTGTAGACCAAGGTGGTGTTGTGCACATGCGAGCTGTCACCCGCAACAGCAATCGGCAAAGTACCCGCTACCAAACACACGCCATAGCTTTGGGCCATGGCGGCCAAGCGTTGCTGCATGGGTCCGTCGCCAAAGGTTTCGGCGATGGCCAGTTTGTCCGTGTCGTGCTGACCTAGCAAACAAAAATACTCGGGCAAGACCGCTAGCTCTGCGCCTGAGTGGGCGGCTTGCGCCAGCAAGCGCTCGGCGGTATCAAGGTTGGTCGCCACATCGGTGGTGGAGACCATTTGCAGCAAAGCGGCTTTCATGGTTTGACTTCCTTTTGAGTGTTGCCATCGACTTTGCTGACCTTGGGGTCTTTCCAAGAGCCCTGCACGCGAAACTCTTGAGTGGTCGATTTAGCCAGTGGCGTCTTCAAAAAATACTGGGTGAGAAAACTGGTCAAGCCCACCACCGGGTTGATGATGGTGTAGAGCAAGGTGGCGGTGCCGGTGTTGAGGTCGGGCACCACCACCACTTTGAGGTCTTGGGTTTCATGCTCGATATCGGCCTTGCCTTCGAGCATCACCGCGGCTGTCACGCCCTTCATCTGCAAATTGTTGGTGCTGGCAATGCCTTGCTGGATTTGCACATCTCCACGCACAAAGTCAAACGCAAAGCCCTCGCTGAACACGTCGGAAAAGTCCAAGGTGAGGCGTCGTGGCAAGGCTTGTAGATTGAGTACGCCAAACAAGCGCGCAACCCCTGGCTCGGCTTTCAAAAACTGGCCCTTGTCAAGGTTCACATTGAACTGGCCGCCCATGCTGGTGTAATCGGGCGAAAACGGCGAACCGGTCCAGCCGACCTGCCCGGCCATGCGCCCTTTGCCGTTGCGAATAGCGCCTTTGTAGCCCAAGCGTTCCAGCAATTCGCCAGAATTTTGCAGTTGCAGGGTGAAGTCGAGTTGGGTGCGTTTGGCCTGCAAGCGACCCACGCCGCCCCATTGACCTTTTGCTTGAAAACTCGCCTCTGGCAAGCTGAGGTTGAACTTATTGAGCACCCATTCCCGACCACCTCCGGCGATGGCGCGGCTAAAACCCTCAACCTCGGCGCGTCCTAACTTCAAGCCACGCAACTCCAGGTTGTCAATGACGATGTCCATGGCAGGCAAGTCTTTGGGGGAGTCCGACAACGTGGCTTCCACGTCTTTCACCGCCGCTGGCGGGATGACCAAATTGGTCAACCTCGCCACCACCCGCGCTGTTTGGTTGTCTTGCGCAGGCTTGTAGTCGATTTGCCCCTGCGCCTCATCGGCTTTGAGTTGAATACGCCACTGCGGGCCTTGCTTGTCAGCGCTGGCTTGCACCCGATTGAAGGTTCGACCCAACCACAGCAATTCATTGGTGCCGACCTCAAATCGGGTAGGCATGAAGGCCATGGCTTGGGGACTGGCGGGCTTAGCAGCTTGGTCCTCTTTGGTTTGGGTGCCGAGCCAACCGGACAAGGTTTGTTGCCAATCGTCCGCATGGAAATGTGGCAATTGCACTTGCATCAGCACCGTGCCTTCAGGGATGTCTTTGCGTGGAGTCACAGGCCCCAAGGCAATGTGCCCGCGCAAGACCTGCGGCACTTGGGGCGTCATGTCGCGCAAATAACTGACGGTGATGAGTTGCCCCAAAGTGAGGGTGCTTTGCTCTAAATGTGCAGAGCCACGCGTCTGCGCTACAGGCAGCAACTCATTGTCAAAGCGCACCGGCCAAATGGCATCGGCGGGTTTGTTCAAAGGCTCGGGCAAATCCACGCCCAAGCCCTGCAAAGAACTGCTGAAAGAAAACTCGGGCACACCTCGGCGCAAACCCAAGCTGGCAACAAACGAGGTGCTACCGCTTAAATGCGCGGCAAAACCTGAGACTAGCGCAGGCTCGGGTAATTGGCGCAAAGCCTCGGCGCTGACACTGCCTTGCAAACTCAGGCGTGAAGGGCCTGCTGTCACGGTGTCGTTGAAACGCAGACCACCATCAAGGCGTGCATCTGCGCCCAACCAACGCAGACGCATATTGTTGACCGCCAGCCCTGACTCGGTGTAGTTGAGGGTGCCGCGCAGCTTGCTAAAGCGCGGCAGCGACGGCTGCCACTGGATATCGTTGCCGTTGAGCACCATGCTGCCTTGCACTTTGGAGAGCGCCAGGTTTTGCAACGGAAGATTCAGACGAAGTTGGTGTTCAGCGGTGCCGGTGGCGGTGAGTTGCGTTAACGCTTGATCGGTGATGCTGTTGAGCGGCGAGGTTTTGATCATCTGCGCGACATCGCTCAAATTGCCGCGCATCTGCGTGTTGATGTCGACCACGATATCGCGCAGGTCGGCGATTTGCAAGTCCAACTTGCTCAGGGTTGTTGCCCCTTCTTGCCCGAGGCGAGCGGTTGCACCCTTGATGAAAAGGCGGTTGCGGTTGATTTGCAACTCGCCTGCGGCTTGTTGCACCAGTGGCCACGCCACTTTGTCGCGCCGTTGTGCGGCACTCATCAGGCTGGTGGGGGCATACTGCATGCTCAAGCCTTGAAACGGCGCTTTGACGGTGAACACGCCCTCGTTGTTGCGGCTGAACGGAAAGCGGTCCAAGGGGCCTTTAAGCTCAATAGCGGCTTGGCTGAAACGACCCGCCAACAAAGCATCGCGTAAATAGTGGCGGCTTGCTCATCCATTGCACGCGGTAAATAGCGGTGCAGCGTGGTCACCTCTAAGCGTGCCACCTTGGCCTGCATGTCCAACACACCCATGTCTTGTTCGCTCGCGCCTGACAACCAACTTCCTTTCGCTTGCGCTTGCAAGTCGGGGTTCTCCAAATGAGCTTGGTGCACCGTCACCGCCCATTGGCTGTCTTTTTTTACCCAAGAAACATCTGCCGACGCTTCCTTGACGGCCATTTGGTTGGTCTCCCAAATACCACCCATTTCCAAACGACCGCCAGATTGCTGCCATTTGGCTTTGCCGCCGTGTTCGCTGACCTCCAAGCTGAGTTGCGACGACTGTAAGCCTGGCCACCACAAAGCAGGATCAGGCTTGGCGGCGCTGCTCGACGACTGAAGCGACAAGCCAGCGACCTCGGTTTTGAGGTTGAACTGCGGCGCATCGCTGTGCGCCAAAAACCAACGCACATCGAGTTGTTTGACTTGCCCCTTGGGTTGCGCCAAAGCCAATCGTGCTTGCCAACGCTCTCCAAAGGGCAAGCGCTGCGCGACACGAGCGAGCATTTCCAAAGAAAAACCCTGCAATTGCAATTCGCCAGCATCGGCGACTTGTTCCCCCTCGTCGCGCCAAGCCACTCGACTGTTACCCAAATTCCATTCTTCGCCCTCCTCAAAGCGCAACGCCAAGTCTTGGCTGCGCAAGTCCTGCCCCAAGCCCTCTAACCAAGCTTGGTGGTGCAAACGTCCTTGGACGTGTTGCAGCAACACCGCAGGGGCTGTCTCATTGGCTTGCCAGCGCAGTGCCTGCATATCGATGTCCACGGTTTGCGCCACCACCCTGCCTTGGCGCACCTGCGCCCAAGCGCGCAACCAACCCTGGCCGGTTTGCAAAGCGTCGCCCAGTACAAAGCCAGGTAGGGCTGCATGGGGCGAGGTCGATTTGCGAAAAAGCGGCGTAACCTCGCCATCCCAGGTCTGTAAGTCGCTGGCATGGCGGCTGAGCAAGGGCTGGTGAAAACGCCCTTGCAAGCTAAACCGCGC
>RFMX01000193.1 GCA_009927495.1 Betaproteobacteria bacterium | reverse complement strand
CCGCGCTTTGTGGTGAGCGAGCGGATGGTGCAAGGCTCGCAATGCTTTTTGGTGTGGGACTTTGTGTTTCGCTTCAAAACCATGGACAGCCAAACCGTGCAGTGCATACGCGGCGGCTCACACCTGCAGTTTGCGCCACACACCGATGGCAGTTGGCGCATCACCCTGCACCGCGATTACTGGGATGCCGCCGAAGAGCTGTACGAAAAATTCCCGTTGGTGGGTGGCTTGATGCGCTGGTTGAAGAAGCGGGTGAACGCTTAGATTGCTTCGCTTCGCTCACAATGACAGCGAGGCCCTGGTCAGGGCTGGGTATCGATGAAGCTTTGGCGCTGCATGAGTTTTTCTTGCAAAGCGTTCAAGTTGGGGTAGTCGTCGCGCCAACCGATGTGGGGGAAGCGAAAGTCCAAATAGCCCAAGGCGCAGCCCACCGCCAAATCGGCCAAATTCAAATGGATGCCACAGCAAAACGGCTTGTCGCCAAGGCCGTGGCTCATGGCGGCCAAGCTGTCGTGGACTTTGCCCAAATGTCGGTCTATCCACACCTGACTGCGCTCGGCCTCTGTGCGTCCCACCCAATGCGCCTCTAGGCGGGCGGTGATGGCGGCGTCCAGCAAGCCATCGGCCAGCGCCTCCCAGGTTTTCACCTCGGTACGCTCACGCCCACTTGGGGGGATGAGCTTGCCTACAGGTGACAAAGTGTCAAGGTATTCCACGATCACGCGTGAGTCAAACAAGGCCTCGCCCCCCTCCATGACCAAACAAGGCACTTTGCCCAAGGGATTGGAGGCGGTGATGGTGGTGTCTGCTGCCCAAACGTCTTCCAGCACAAACTGGTATTCGAGTTTCTTCTCGGCCATGACAACGCGCACTTTGCGCACATAGGGGCTGGGGACAGAGCCAATCAGTTTCATACTTACGCTAATTTTGTTTCGCTACAGGTCATTCTATAGAGACAACAAGAGCCTGCCTCACGCCAAGCTGACAAGCCCCGCCTAGAATCGGCAATATGAATACTTTTGCTGTGACCGCCTTGTCGCCCTTGGATGGGCGTTACGCCAACAAACTTCAAGCTTTGCAGCTGCTCATGAGCGAATACGGCTTTATGCAACGCCGCGTTCAGGTGGAAGTGGCTTGGTTCATCGCCTTGAGCGATGCTGGCATGGCCGAATTTGCGCCTTTGAGCCAAGCCGCACGTGGGCATTTGCAGCATTTGGTGCACACCTTTTCGCCCCAAGACAGCCTGGCCATCAAAGCGATTGAGCGAACCACCAACCACGATGTGAAGGCGGTGGAATATTGGCTCAAAGACCAATGCCAACTGCCCAGCCTGTCTGTAGCACTGCGCGAAGAGTTGACACGGGCCAATGAATTCATCCATTTCGCATGCACCAGCGAGGACATCAACAACACCAGCCATGCTTTGCAGTTGCAAGCCGCCAGAGAACAGGTGCTGTTACCTGCGGTGGATGCCTTGATCGACAAACTGCGCGAGATGGCGCACCGCTATGCGAATGAAGCCATGCTGAGTCGCACCCATGGACAAACCGCCAGCCCCACCACCGTGGGCAAAGAAATCGCCAATGTGCTGATGCGTTTGCAAAACGCTCGCCAACGCATAGACAGCGTGCCGCTGTTGGCCAAGATGAACGGCGCGGTGGGCAACTACAACGCCCATGTGGCCGCCAGTGCAGACATCGATTGGCCAGCGTTTGCGCGTGGCGTCATCGAGTCGCCGCCAAGCGCAGGGGGCTTGGGCTTGGTGCAACAACCCTTCAGTATCCAAATCGAACCGCATGACTACATGGCCGAGTTATTTGATGCCATGGCGCGCACCAACACCATCTTGATCGATCTCTCACGCGACCTGTGGGGCTATATCTCTTTGGGCTATTTCAAACAGCGCTTGAAAGAGGGCGAAATTGGCTCGTCCACCATGCCGCACAAAGTCAACCCCATCGACTTTGAAAACGCTGAAGGCAATTTGGGCCTGGCCAATGCCTTGCTGCGCCATTTGAGCGAAAAGCTGCCCATCAGCCGCTGGCAGCGCGACTTGTCCGACAGCACCGTGCTGCGCAACATGGGCGTGGCTTTGGGCCACTGTGATTTAGCCTACCAGTCGCTGCTGCAAGGCTTGAACAAGCTTGAACTCAACCCGCAAGCCTTGGCTGCCGATTTGGACAACGCATGGGAAGTGTTGGCAGAACCGATACAAACCGTGATGCGCCGCTATGGTGTGGCCGGTGCTTATGAGCAGCTTAAAGACCTGACACGCGGCCAGCGCGTCACCCGCGAAGCCTTGCATGGGCTGATACACGGTTTGGCCATTCCCGAGAGCGAAAAACAGCGGCTGCTGGCTTTGACGCCGGCCAACTACGTGGGCCTGGCGTCTTCCTTGGCGCGTTCCGCATAGCGGTTAAATCGCCACGAGTCACCATGCAAGGTGATGCGTCGCCACACCGAGCGCTTGTCCCCGGGACTCAGTTCAGGCCAGCGCTGCACCTCCTCGAAGGTGCGACCACAGCCTTTGCAAAGCGGGTCTCCTTGGCTGGTGGAACAAATCGCAATACAAGGTGTATCCATGGTGGTGTCGTACCACGCCTTCCATGCGGCATAAGCCTTGGCGGGAAAGCCTTTTTCTGCTGCCTCGTCTTGGTGGTGGTAAATCATCAAGGCATAAACCTCGGCCAAAGCACGCAACTCTGGCGCCAAGGTCACGCCATCGGGTGAGGGCGTCAAAGTCCGCCAATGGTTGATAGCCGACTCGATATCGGTGATGTGGATTGCGCTCATGCTCAATGGGGCTGCAACAACTCAAGCCGCTTGCGCTCAAGTGCGCGCAAACGTGAATCCACAATAGACGCTTCCATGTGACCGGCACGGTCGAGCTTGCCTTCTTTGGCGAGTTGTTTGGCCAAGTCTTGTGCCGCACGTAGCCGGTCTATCGCACCCACCTCGTCCCAACGCACCACATGAAACTCGGCGTCTGCGCGCAATCCACGCAAGCGGTCCCCGCTTTGCATGAGCGCTTGGGAAGACAAGTCCCAGGCCAAGGCGTCGCGAGGGTTTTGTGCCAGCCACAGCTGCATGGTGTCACTGGCCTGGGTCGCCAACATGGCTTGCTTGGCCTCGATACGGCATTGGGTTTGCAGCATGACACGCGAACGGTCGACCACTTTGGCACCCAAGCTTTGCAAGCATTGCAAAGGGTTGTTCAACCGCCGCTCGGTGTCCGCCGCCAACCATTGGGCTGCGCGCAAACCAGCGGGGTCCTCACGCACCAGTTGCAGCAAGGTGTTCATGGCTTCGCGTGCCTGCGCTGCGCGGCGTTGCTGGGTATAGGCCATGACACCGGCATACAGCATGGCAGCACGCTTGGCCACCGGTAATTGCGAAGAATCATTTTTTTCCAAGGTGTCGCTGAGCACTTGCATATCGTCCGTCTTCGGACTCATCAATGCACGGGCCCTTGCGGTCATCATGGCGTGTTCAATGCTGGTCTCTGCAGGAGCAAACGTTTTGCCCATGACCAGCCGTGACTGCATGTCACCTATTCGTTCTGTGGTCAGCGGGTGGCTGCGCAAATAGGGGTAATTGCCGTTGTCGTTCAGGCGTGCCGCTTGCTGCAATTTTTGAAACATGCCCACAAAGCCTTGCGAATCAAAACCGGCTTGGGCATGCACATTGAAGCCCAGACGATCGGCCTCGCGCTCCATATCGCGCGAAAAATTCAGCTGTCCTTGCGCCGAACCGGCGGTGCCGCCCATCATCACCGCACCGGCAGCGTCAGGGCTGCGGCTGGCAGCTAACACGCCCAAGATCATGCCGGCAATCAAAAAAGGGGTGGTGCGCCCTTGCTGGTCTTGCATGCGGGCAATGTGGCGTTGGGTGACGTGGCTGAGTTCATGTGCCATCACCGAGGCCAACTCGTCGCGGCTAGAGACCACCGCGATCAAACCTAGGTGCACGCCCATGAAGCCGCCTGGCAAAGCAAACGCGTTGACCGACCTTTCGCGTACCAAAAACACATCCCATGCAAAGGCTTCTTCTTGTTCGACTTGCAAATTGCCCAACTGCATGGCGGCGTCACGCAGAGGTTGCCAAATGGTTTGCAAATAGTCCAGCAAGACAGGGTCGTCCATGTAGTCGGCGTCGGTCACCAACTGGCGCATGATGGACTCGCCCAAGCGACGCTCTTGCTGCACGCTCATGCTGTTGCCGTCGCCAATATTGGGCAGCCGCCCAGCACTGTTTTGCGCTTGCAAACCCACCGGCGCCACGCCCACAGCCAGCGCCAAGGCCAGCAGCAGGGGTCGTAAACGGGGGGAGGTTAAACGCATAGTGTGGAGATGTTACCCCTAGGGCTGCGACCTCAGTGCCTTAAGGTAATAGCTGCACCTGCCA